>DMZT01000432.1 GCA_003484865.1 Stenotrophomonas sp. | reverse complement strand
CCTGCGCGATCTGCACCACACCCTTCTTGTCGACGTCGCGGATCACCGGCACGACCAGGCCGCTCGGCGTATCGGCCGCGAAACCGATGTTGAAGTACTTCTTCAGGGTCAGGTTCTCGCCGCTGGCATCCAGCGAGGCGTTGAACTCCGGGAACTTCTTCAGCGCCGCGGCGCTGGCCTTGACCAGGAAGGCGAGCATGGTCAGCTTGATGCCGGCCTTCTCGTTTTCCTTGTTCAGCGCCACGCGCAGGGCTTCCAGCTCGGTGATGTCGGCCTGCTCGAACTGGGTGACATGCGGAATCATCGCCCAGTTGCGGGCCAGGTTCGCGCCGGAGATCTTCTTGATCCGGGACAGCGGCTGGACCTCGACCTCACCGAACTTGCTGAAGTCGACCTTCGGCCAGGGCAGCAGGTTCAGACCGCCACCGGCCGCCACGGTACCGCCGGTGGCAGCGCCGCCGCCGGTCAGGGCCGACTTGACGAACTTCTGGACGTCGGACTTGGTGATGCGCCCGCCCTTCTCGGTGCCGCTCAGCTGGTTCAGGTCCACGCCCAGCTCGCGGGCGAACACGCGCACGGCCGGCGAAGCGTAGGGCACCTTCTGCGGCAGCACGCTGTCGGCGTTGAAGGCCACCGGCGGGCTGGTCGGCGAACCACCCGACGGGGCAGCGGCGGCCGGGGCCGGCTGGGTCGGCTTGGCGGCGGACTGTTCGATATCACGGGCGGCCAGCTTGTCCGGCTCGGCCGGGGTGGCGACCGGCTCGACCTTGGTCGCGGTCTCGGCGGCTTCGGCCTTGGCAGCAGGGGCCGGCGCAGCAGCAGCGGCCGGCGCGGCGGCCTCTTCGCTGACTTCGATCAGGGCCACGAGCTTGCCCTCGGAGAGGTTGTCGCCAATCTTGACCTTGATTTCCTTGACGATACCGGCCACCGAGGACGGCACTTCCATCGTGGCCTTGTCCGATTCCAGCGTCACCAGACCCTGGTCTTTCTTGACGGTATCTCCAACGGCGACCAGCACCTCGATTACCGGGATATCGCTGTAGTCACCGATATCGGGGACAAGTGCTTCCTTGATTTCGGCCATGGGGAAAACTCCGGCAATCTGGTGTAGGGAATCGCCTATTGTGGGGGCTTCGCGCGCCAGCGCCAACCAGCTTGGCGAATTTTCAGCGCTGCTGTCCCGGGACAGGCTGTTGCAGGCATCTGCTTTGGCCGGATTGGGCTTGGCACAGTGCAAAGCGGAATTTTCCAGTCGGTACCGTATTGTCCGGCGCTGTCCCCGCCTCAAAGCCGGATGGCATCGGCCAGCGGCTGCCATGCCTCCACCAGCCGGGGCAACGGCCAGGCCGCGTTGGCCGGGCTGGTGGAGGGCAGCGACCAGACCGGCACCTCGCGCGCGGCATCAAGCAGCGCCGGCACGATGAAACGCTGGAACGCCCGGTACGCGGTGCCGCCATTGCAGGCGATCGCGCGCAGCGCAGGCCGTCCCTCGATCAGTGCACCCAGCGCATTGGGCACTTCACTGCCGCGCACGATCGACGCATCCAGGCTGCCGCGTCGCTCGCACTGCCCGATCACATCCCACACGCCCACACCGCGCGCGTTCAATGCGCGCACGCGATCCGGATAGGGAAGCGTCGTGTCGATCCCGCACAGCACGCCCATCAACGGCCAGAAGCGATTGCGCGGATGGGCGTAGTACTGCGCAGCCTGCAGCGATGCCACGCCCGGCATCGAGCCGAGTATCAGCACGCGGCACTCGGCGTTGAGCTGCGCAGGGAAGCCGATGCACGTTGTGGTTTCCATCACACCATCACCAGATGAATGAATGTCAGGCATCGCATCATCGCCCGTAAATACAGCGGTTTTGCACTGATCGCTGAATGGAAACAACTAAATTTTAACGTGCGTCGGATGCGATTCATATTGCGGGGACTACGGTTGCCTCGCCCCACAACACCGGGGCCCAGAACAAAAACATCCTGAGGAGATTCCCCCATGCGCTCCATCCGTACCCTGACCCTGGCTACCCTGACTGCTCTTGCTTTTGCGCCGGCTGCTTTCGCGCAGGACAGCACTGTTGATACCGCTTCTGGCAAGCACTTCGCCGTGGTCGGCGGCGTGTCGCTGCTGCAGCCGAAGAACGATCCGCTCGATGGCGTGCGCAAGGTGGACGGCGGCCCGGCCCCGACCCTGAGCTTCAGCTACTACATCAACGACAACTGGGCCGTGGAACTGTGGGGCGCAGCCGACAAGTTCGATCACCGCGTGCGCGGCACCGATGGCGCCCGCCTGGGCACGGTCGAGCAGCAGCCGATCGCGTTGAGCGGCCAGTATCACTTCGGCCAGGCCGACAACGTGTTCCGTCCGTTCGTGGGCGCCGGTTACTACGAGTCCAACTTCAGCAATGAAGAGCTCGCCAGCGACATCGGCCACATCGGCGTCAAGACCGCCAAGGGTGCGATCGGCACCGTCGGCGTGGACATGAACATCAACAGCACCTGGTTCGCCCGTGCCGATGCCCGCTACATGCATTCGCGCCCGGAGCTGACCGTCAACGGTGAAGGCACCGGCGACAAGGCCAAGCTGGATCCGTGGACCGTGGGCTTCGGCATCGGCGCGCGCTTCTAAGCACGCCGTTCCGCTTCCACGCAGTACGCACAACGGGCCCCTCGCGGGCCCGTTGTCGTTGTGGGGCCCGCCACTTTCATCGGGCGTTGCCGACCTATGCCCGACACTCGGGTAACGATGGACCCGACCGGTCCGCCCCGGGGAGCCGATGAGCGAATCCTTCGACGTGCTGGTGGTGGGCGGCGGCATCAATGGCGCCGGCATCGCCCGCGACGCAGCGGGACGCGGCCTGTCGGTCTGCCTGTGCGAGCAGGATGACCTGGCCGCGCATACCTCCAGCGCCAGCACCAAGCTGATCCATGGCGGCCTGCGCTACCTGCAGCAGGGCGAATTCGCACTGGTGCGCAAGGCGCTCAACGAGCGCGAAACGCTGCGCCAGCTTGCACCGCATCTGATCGCCCCGACCCGCTTCGTGCTGCCGCATGTGCGCCATCTGCGCCCGGCGTGGATGCTGCGCGCGGGGCTGTGGCTCTACGACCACCTGGGTCACGCCAATCCCCATTTCCCGCCCTCGCAGCGCATCGACCTGCGGCGCGATCCGAGCGGCGCTGCATTGCAGCCCGCCTACCGGACCGGCTTCACCTACGCCGATGCGCGCGTCAACGATGCCCGGCTGGTGGTGCTCAACGCGCTCGATGCACATGCACGCGGCGCGCAGATCCGCACGCGCACCCGCTGCGAACAACTGATCCGCCACCGCGATCACTGGTGGGCCGTACTGCGCACCGCCAACGGCGACGTGCAGCGCGTCCGCGCCCGCTGCGTGGTCAATGCCAGTGGACCGTGGGCCGGTACCGTGCTGGAACGGGCGGGACTCGATGCCCCGCTGGGAGTGCGGCTGGTGCAGGGCAGCCACCTGGTGGTGCCGCGCCTGTTCGCCCATGACAGTGCGTACCTGTTCCAGCAACCCGACCAGCGGGTGGTGTTCGCGATTCCGTTCGAACAGGACTTCACCCTGATCGGTACCACCGATACCGACTACGACGGCGACCCGGCACAGGTGCAGCCCCGCGCCGACGAACAGACCTATCTGCTCGAGGCGGTGAACCGGTTCGTGCGCGTTCCAGTGCGCGCCGAGGACATCGTCTGGCGCTACAGCGGGGTGCGCCCCCTGTTGGCCGATCATCACCGCGATGCATCGCGGGTCACGCGCGACTACCGGCTGGAGCTGGATGCGGCTGGCGCCCCGCTGCTGAGCGTGCTGGGCGGCAAGCTCACCACCTACCGCGCACTGGCCGAGGAAGCGCTGGGGCGGCTCTCACCCGCGCTGCCGGAGATGGGCGCGGCGTGGACCGCCGGTGGGCCACCGTTGCCGGGGGGCGATGGCGGCACGGCCGCTGAAATGGCCGAGGCGCTGCAGCGTGACCACCCTCGCCTGCCCCCTGCCCTGCTGCAGCGCCTGGCCAGCAGCTACGGCACCCGTGCGGTCGGGCTGCTCGCCGGCGCACAGACACTCGACGCGCTGGGCCAGGACCACGGCGGCGGCCTCTACGACCGCGAACTGGACTACCTCATCGCGCACGAATGGGCCCACACCGCCGACGACGTGCTGTGGCGCCGCAGCCACCTGGGCTTGCGCGTGGACGCTGCGCAGCGCGAGGCGTTGTCCGCCACCCTGCAGGCGCGTGTTTCGATGCCGTAGGCTGTACGCCTGTCACGCCTCACGGCATCGATTTCCACGGAGCAGACCATGGACAAGCACTACGTGCTCGCCATCGACCAGGGCACGACCAGTTCGCGCGCCATCCTGTTCGATCATGCCGGGCGCGTCGCCGGCAGCGCGCAACGCGAGTTCACCCAGATCTTCCCGCAGCCGGGCTGGGTCGAGCATGACCCACGCGAGATCCTGACCAGCGTGTACACCACGATCACCGAGCTGTTGAACCGCTACCAGGTGGACCCGCGCACAATCGCCGGCATCGGCATCACCAACCAGCGCGAGACCACGGTGGTCTGGGACAAGGCTACCGGCCAGCCGGTCCACAACGCCGTGGTGTGGCAGTCGCGGCAGAGCCATGCGATCTGCGAACAGCTCAAGGCCGATGGCCACGAGCCGCTGATCCGGCGCAAGACCGGGCTGTTGATCGATGCCTACTTTTCGGCGACCAAGATCCGCTGGATCCTCGACCACGTCGACGGCGCGCAGGCACGTGCTGAACGCGGCGAGCTGCTGTTCGGCACCATCGACAGCTGGCTGATCTGGAACCTCAGTGGCGGCCAGGCGCACGTCACCGATGTCACCAATGCCGCGCGCACGCTGCTGTTCGATATCCATGCGCTGCAGTGGGACGATGAACTGCTGGCGCTGTTCAACATCCCGCGCGCGATGCTGCCGCAGGTGCGCAGTTCCAGCGAGGTGTATGCCACCACCCAGGCACAGTTCTTCTTCGACCAGCACCTGCCCATTGCCGGCATCGCCGGCGACCAGCAGGCCGCGCTGTTCGGCCAGGCCTGCTTCGAGCCGGGCATGGCCAAGAACACCTACGGCACCGGCTGCTTCATGCTGATGAATACCGGCGAGAAGGCGGTGGTGTCCGAGAACGGCCTGCTGACCACCATCGCGTGGGGCATTGATGGACGTGTGGAGTACGCGCTGGAAGGCTCGATCTTCGTCGCCGGTTCGGTCGTGCAGTGGCTGCGCGACGGGCTGCGCATGTTCGGCAAATCCAGCGATTGCCAAGCCTACGCCGAGCGTGCCGCGGACAATGGCGGCGTGTACCTGGTGCCCGCGTTCGTGGGGCTTGGGGCGCCGTACTGGCGCAGCGATGTGCGCGGCGCGATGTTCGGGCTGACCCGCGGCACCACCAAGGAGCACTTCATCCGCGCGGCGGTGGAATCGATGGCGTACCAGACCCGCGACGTACTGGCGGCGATGCAGGCCGACGCGGGGATCGAACTGAAGGAACTGCGCGCCGATGGTGGCGCGATCGCCAACGACTTCATGGCGCAGTTCCAGAGCGACATCCTGGGCGTGCCGGTGCTGCGCCCGCAGGTGGCCGAAACCACCGCGCTGGGCGCCGCCTACCTGGCCGGGCTGGCCACCGGGTTCTGGCGCAGCCGGGCGGAGATCGCCGAACAATGGGCGGTGGACCGCCGCTTCACCCCGCAGATGCCGGTGGACCAGCGCGAGGCGCTGTACAGCGGCTGGCAGCAGGCGGTGGAGGCGACGATGGGCTTCCGCGTGGGGTGACGCCCGCGTCGGCGATCATTGCCGCGTGGGCGCGGCCAGCCACGCATGGCGTGGCTCTACCGTGGGCGCCGGTCAGAATGCCGGGAGGACCGCGCCCTTGTACTTCTCGGCGATGAAGGCCTTCACTTCCGGGCCGGTCAGGGCCTTGGCCAGCTGCTGCACGCGGGCATCGTCCTTGTTGTCCGGGCGGGCAACGAGGAAGTTCACGTACGGCGAATCCTTGCTTTCGATCGCCAGCGCATCCTGGGTCGGGTTGAGCCCGGCATCCAGCGCGTAGTTGGTGTTGATCAGGGCCAGATCGACCTGGTCCAGCACGCGCGGCAGCATCGCCGAATCCAGCTCGCGGAACTTGAGCTGCTTCGGGTTGGCGATGATGTCGCGCTGGGTCGCCAACGCATTGGTCGGGTCCTTGAGCGTGATCACGCCAGCCTTGTGCAGCAGGATCAGCGCGCGGCTGTTGTTGCTCGGGTCGTTGGGGATCACCACGTCGGCGCCGTTGGGCAGCGCATCAAGCGATGTGAAGCGGCGCGAATAGGCACCGAAGGGCTCGATATGCACGCCGATCACCTTGACCAGGCCGGTCTTGCGGTCCCGGTTGTAGGCGTCCAGATAGGGCTCGGTCTGGAAGTAGTTCACGTCAACCTGCTTCTGCACCAGCTGGTCGTTGGGCTGCACGTAGTCATTGAAGACGCGCACGTCCAGGGTCAGGCCTTCCTTTTCCAGGATCGGCTTGACCACGGCGAGGATCTCGGCGTGCGGCACCGCGGTGGCGGCAACCACCAGCTTCTTGGAATCATTGGCCGGCTTGCCGCAGGCGGCCAGGGCCAGCGAAGCGGCAAGCAACGGGAGCAGCAGGTACTTTTTCATGGGGGCAGCGGGATCCATAAGGGCAGCAACGCCCCACGATACCGCACGCCCCGGCCCTTGCGGAATCCGGGGCATATGACCCCACGGCATGAGCCGATGCCGGCCCGGCCGGCTTACTCGTAACTGGTCAAGGCCAGTGCCAGCAGCGCCTTGGCCTGCTCGCGCAGCATCACCGGCTCGACGATTTCCGCATCCGAGCCGTAGTGCAGCACGTCCATCAGCAGCTCGCGCGAGACGCTGTAAGGCAGCTTCAGTTCATAGCGGCCATCGGGCAGGAAGCGGCCCTGCTGCTTGGAATGCCAATGCTCATCGGCCACCCAGCGCGCAGCCTTGGCACTGAACACGATGGTGGCCCAGCCCTTGGGCGGCCCGGAGAAGATGCCGTAGCTGGCGCCCAGCTGTTCGTCCAGCTCGGTGTCATCCACATCGCGCGCGGTGGTATCGATCACGCGCGCCTTGTAGATACGGTCCACCGCGAAGCTGCGCAGGCCTTCGCGACCGTGATCCCACGCATCCAGGTACCAGTTGTCGCGATAGTGGGTCATGCGCTGCGGCGACACGGTGCGCTGGGTCGCCTCATCGGTGGAGCGGGCCCGGTACTCGAAGGCCAGCTGCTTGCGCTCCAGTACCGCCGAGGCGACCGCGCGGAAGCTGGCTTCATCGAACTTGCGGCCGCGGTGCGGAATCACCCGCACCCGATCAACCGGCCAGGTCGAGACGCCGGCCTGTGCGGCCAGCAGGCCTTCGATGCGCTGCTGCAGCGGGGCCAGCACCGAGGACAGCACGCCGCCGCCCGTGCGCGAGAGCAGGTGCTGGGAGGCCAGCAGCGCATGCAGTTCTTCCGAGCTGAGCCACAGCCCCGGCAGTTCGAAGCGGTCGCTCTCGTCGGCCTGGTAGCGGAAGCCCGCCTCGCCATCACCTTCCACCGGGGCCATCAGCGCATCGCGCAGGAAGGCCAGGTCGCGGTAGACAGTCGCGCGGGAACACTCCAGTTTTTCCTGCAGGGCCGCCACCGTTACCGGGTAACGGGCGGACTTGAGCAGGCGATGCAGGGCATTGATGCGTTCATATCGGTCCATGACCCGATTATGTCCGAGTCGCCGTCGTTGTGGCGGCTTCGGCTGCATCTTCGGCTATCGTGGGGCCCCCACCGCCTGCTGCCGCCCGTCATGCGCCTGTTGCCCGCCCTTGCCCTGTCCGCCGCCGCCCTGCTGCTCAGTGGCTGCGGACGCAGTGAAACGCCCGCCGCTGCGGTGCCTGCCGCGACGGCGACGACACCGGCCGCCGATCCGGTGGCCACCGTGCTGGCGGCCAGCCAGCGCTTCGGCCAGCTGCGCAGCTTCCACGCGGTGATGAAGATGCAGGGCCCGCGCGCCCTGGAGGCACAGATGGACTATGTGGCCCCGGACCGCTATCGGCTGATCACCGACGATGGCCCGCAGACCATCGTCGGCGGCACCTTCTTCCTGCAGCGTGCCGGCGAAGTGCGCCAGATCCCGGTGCCAGAAGGGATGCTGGCGCAGTGGCGCAACCCGCTGCCGGCCGATCTTGAGCCAGCGCAGCTGACGGTGCGCGATCTTGGCGAGGACCGCGCCGGTGGCCAGCGCGCGCACAAATACGAGGTGCGCCATGCAACCGCCGCGCCGGATGGCCTGCTGTACTGGGTCAATGCACAGGGCCTGCCGGTGCAGATCGAGCGCAAGGGTGAAACCAACGGGCAGCCGTTCCGGATCACCGTGACCTATTCGCGCTTCGACGACGCCTCACTGCGCATCGATATTCCCTGAACAGGGGCCGAGGCCGAACGGGTCCTAAAGCCGGGGCCCGTCGCCGAATGTGACGCTGAACGCATCAAGTATCATCCCCCCCTTGTTGTCCCTCCCCCTTGTCCGATCACGGAGAACCGTTGATGTCCCTGCGCGTTTCGTTGCTTGTTCCCCTGCTGCTCTGCGCCCCGGCGGTTTATGCACAGGACGCTGCCGAACTGGCGGCGATGACCTCCCCCTGGAGCGGCAGTGGCGGTGAACTGGGCTTTGCCTCGGCCCGCGGCAACAGCAATACCGAGAGCTTCAACGGTCGTCTGCGCCTGCGCTACACCGACGATGACTGGGTCCACAGCATGGATCTGTTCGGCCTGCGCTCGCGCTCGGAATACACCGATACCAACGACGACGGCACCACCATCCGCCGCCGCAACACCACCGCCAACCGTTACACCGGCAGTGCCGGCAGCGCGCTGCAGCTGGGTGAACACCGCCAGATCACCGCCACGGTGCGTTACGAGCGCGACGACTTCGCCACCTACGACCGCCAGAGCTCGTTCGGTCTGGGTTACGGCACCCGGATCATCGATGCCGAGCGCTTCTACATGGATGCGCAGATCGGCCCCGGTGTGCGCCGCACCCACAACACCGAAGACGACGCGACCCGCACCGGCCTGATCGGCCGCGGCCTGTTCGATCTCAAGTACACGCTGACCCCGAACACCGACCTGGTGAACACGCTGCTGGTCGAGTCGGGCTCGTACAACACCTTCGCGCAGAACGATTTCGGCGTGTCGGTGAGCATGAACGAGCATCTGGCGCTGAAAGCCGGCTGGCAGGCGCGCCACAACAGCGACGTCGCCGAAGACAAGCGCAAGACCGACACGCTGACTACCATGAACGTGGTCTACAAGTTCAAGTAATCGGCGCGGGCGCACCGCGCCCACCACGCGAGGTAGTGCCGGCCGCTGGCCGGCATTCGGGTCGCGCAAGGTTCCCGGGTAGCCGGCCAGCGGCCGGCACTACACCGTCATTCGCCGATGACGTCCACACCCTTGGCCGGGGTGAAGCTGAAGGTGCCCGAGGCGAAGCTCGGGTTGCGCTTCCAGCCAGTGAAGCTGATCACCGTGCGCTGGCCAACCGCATCCACGACTTCCATGCGGGCCAGGCCCTGGCCATTGAAGCCCAGTGCGGCGTACTGGAAGGCGGTATCGGTATCACGCTTCGGGCTCAGCGCCAGCCACTGCAGGCCATCACGCACGGCCGCCTCTTCGCTGACGTCGTACTGCTTGTCCAGCAGCGCCGGATTGATCAGGGCGGTCAGCGGGCTGTTCTGCTCTTCCTGGCCCTGCGGGCGCACGCTGGCCTGCTCCAGGTCCGGCTCATACACCCAGACCTTCTTGCCATCGGCCACGATCAACTGTTCGTGCGGCTTGATGTACTCCCAGCGGAACAGGCGCGGCGCGGACAACGCAACGCGGCCGCTGGTGGTTTCCTTGACCTTGCCCTTGCTGTCGAACACCTGCTGGCTGAACTGCCCGTCCAGGCCCTTCAGACCCTGGGTGAAGCGGTTGAGCTCATCACGGGCGCCCGCCCAGGCCGACGCCGAACCGACACTGGCGACAACCAGGGTGGCAGCAAGCAGGGAGCGGCGGAAAGTGGTGTGCATGCGGGTATCCAGGCGAATGGGAAGGATGGGAGGCAGTGTGCCCATTCAATCCTGAATGGGCGATCAGGGACACATTATGCGCTGGAAACCGGATCCATCCAGCGCCCTCACGGGCCAGCCTGCACCGTCTTCAGATCCCCGTACACCACCTGCCCACGGAACCCGCGCCGGACCTGCTGGTACAGCTCGCGGAAGGCGGCATAGTCCTGCGGCAGGCACAGCGCATCGGCCCCGCGCACGGCGCGCTGGTGCAGTCGATGGCGCGCGGTGATCACCTGTCCCTCGCGCGTCCACTCCACCTGATACTCACCGGCCGCGTTGGCGAAGTGCTGGCTGCGCGGAATCGCCACGATCGGCACGTTGGCCGGGAAGGTCAGCTGGTAGCGCTCATCGCGCAGACTGTCGTTGCAGTAGAACGGCGTGGCATTGTCCGGCGCCGATGTGCTGGCGTACAGGTCGCGGAACGATTGGCTCCCCGGTGCGTCAGGCACCCCCATCCCGCCGACCGCGCCGAAATCGACGTAGTCGCTGGCCTGGAAGTCATAGCGGAAGTTGAACGGCCGGGTCAGGTCCTGCGGGTCGCCCAGCAGTGTCAGTGCGCCACTGCCGTCGAAGCCGGACGCGGCCATCATCGATTCTTCGGCACGCGCCCGGTTCTGCGCGTTGAGCCGCGCGAAGGCGCCGCGCATGCCAATTTCGGTCACGCCGCTGGGGTGCAGCACGGTCTGGCCAGACAGATTGCCCGCCGGATCGAACCGGAACGCCGCCTCGATCCCGGTGCCGTTGCGCGAGGCATCGTTGGCCGGGGTGCGCGCCACCACGGCCTGGCGGGTATGCAGCACCGGCGCACCGAGATCGCCCTCGGGCAACTGGCCAACACGCGCATAGGGCGCGGTCGAGTCCAGGTAAAGATCGAACTCGGGGATGTAGGTGATGGCGTGGTCGAAACGGCCCAGCAGCGGAATCGCCGGCAGCGTCGGCCCACCGCCGGCACCGATCAGCACCGGCGTACTCTGGATGCCCCGCGCAGCCAACAACGCCTCCAGGATCACGACATGGTCTTTGCAGTCGCCGTAGTGGTTGTCGAGGATGCTCTGCGCCGGGTTGGGCTCCAGCCCGCCGTTGCCCAGGTACACCGCCACGTAGCGGATGTTCTGCGCCACCCAGCGGTACAGCACGGCGGCCTGCTCGCGGCGGTCGGTGATGCCACGGGTGAGCTCGTCGGCCAGCGCCTGGATCTGCGGCGTGACCGCGGCGGCCTCGCCACCTTTGAGCTGATAGGCCTGCGCCACCTGCGACCAGTCACGATACGTACTGGCCATGATGGTGGGGCTGTACTCCCACGCGGCGGCGGACCAGTTCTGCGCCTTCAGTGGATCCGTGCGCCGGTACGTCCATTCCCAGCGTGCCATGCCATTGCGCACACGCGGCGCCTGGCTGCCCTGCACGCCACGCTGTTCCACCTGCATGGGCAGATCGGCAGGCGCACTCAGGGTCACGCGGGCATCGTCGTACTGGGTGAACACGCTGAAGGTTTCCCACAGGCCGAAGTAGCCCGGGAAATACGGCGTGTTCTGGGTGCGCCGGGTCTGGTAGACCACGCGGGTACCGGGCGCCAGATTCGGGAAGACCACCACGCGCACCTTGCGGTCGGCGTACATCGCCGCGGCCGCGCTGGAATAGCTTTCCTGGGTATAGATGCGGTCGGCCGGCACGTCGCGGCGCTGGCCGTCCGCCGTCAACGTGTAGGCCTGCAGCACCTCCAGCGTCTCCATCTTCTCGCTGTAGCTCAGACGCACCTGGCTGAACTGC
>DMZT01000431.1:1107-5608 GCA_003484865.1 Stenotrophomonas sp. | reverse complement strand
GCTCGCCATCGGCCGGGCCGTCGTCTTCCAGGCGCAGCAGCAACTGGCCTTCGCCCGGGCACTGCGCGAGATGTTCGTCGGTCCGCGACAGCAGCGACGCGGCGGTGACATCGAAGCGGCTGGCCGCCTTGGCCAACGCCTGGCCGTTGAAGAACGTGGCCGCCTGCAGCGCCACCGGCAGCGGCTGCTGCAGCGGGGCGGTGTAGCGCGGTGACTGCGCGGTGACCGCGCTGCCATCCACGCTGTAATGGATGTCGTAGCCGAGCGCGGTGCGCAGGGCCAGCGTCGCGGTGCCGGCGGCGCGGTCGTCCGTGCTGTCCAGCTCCACCTGGAACGGCGTCTGCGCATACGCGATGCCCATCGCCTGGTAACGCTGCAGCTGCGCTGGCAGGCGCGCCAGGAAATCCGCATAGTCGCGGCGCTCGCGCGGCGACCAGCCGGTCTCGGCCACCGCGGCCAGGCGCGGGAACAGGTTGTGCTGCAGACGCGCGTAGCTGCGGGTGTGCTCGGTGAACATGTTGGCCTGCAGGCCGAGGATGTGGTGCTGCTTGTCCTTGGCCAGCGCGTCCGGCACCGGCTCGAAGCCGTACACACGTGCCAGCGGAATCGTCGCCGGGCGGCCCGGCGGTTCGTTCGGTGAGTTGGTCTGCAGGTAGTCCATGTACATGTCGGTCACCGGCGACATGACCACGTCGTGGCCCTCGCTGGCGGCCTTGAGGCCGCCCTCGGTGCCGCGCCAGGACATCACCGTGGCTTCCGGCGGCAGCCCGCCCTCGAGGATTTCATCCCAGCCGATCAGGCGCCGGTCGTGTTGTTCCAGGAAGGTCTCCAGGCGCTTGATGATGTGGCTCTGCATTTCCATCTCATCGCCGGCGCCCACGTCGCGCATGCGTGCCTGCACCCGTGCGGAGGCCTCCCACTGGTCCTTGACCGCTTCGTCGCCACCCACGTGCACGTACGTGGCCGGGAACAACGCGATGACTTCTTCCAGCACGTTCTCGAGGAACTCGAGGGTGCTGTCGTCGGTGTTGAACAGGTTCGGGAAAACGCCCCATTCGCTCAGCGGCTTGAGTGGGGTGTCGATCGTGCCGAGTTCCGGGTAGGCCGCGATCGCTGCGGTGGCGTGGCCGGGCACGTCGATTTCAGGAATGACCTGGATATGGCGCGCGGCGGCATACGCGATCACCTCACGGATCTGGTCCTGCGTATAGAAGCCGCAGTACGGGCGCTCGGCGCCGGTGACCGGGTCACGGCCGCCATCGCCGGCCGGAATGCGGCAGCTGCCGATGCCGGTCAGTTTCGGGTAGCGCTTGATCTCCATGCGCCAGCCCTGGTCATCGGTGAGATGCCAATGGAAGGTGTTGAGCTTCTGCTCGGCCATCGCATCGAGGACCTGCTTGATCTCATCCAGGCTCTGGAAGTGGCGGGCCGAATCGAGCATCAGGCCGCGCCAGCTGAAACGGGGCGCATCGTCGATACGCAGCGCCGGGAGTTTGCCATCGCTGCCGCCGGTGAGCAGCTGCGAGAGCGTGGCCGCACCGTAGAACAGGCCGGCTTCGGTGGCGGCCTGCACGGTCGCGCCACGCGCGTCCGAACGCAGCTGGTAGCCCTCGGTACCGGTCTTGAGCGTGGCATCGAGCACGAAGCGGATGCCGTCCTTGCCGCGTCCTTCGCTGACCGTTACCGCCGGGCCGCCGCTGTCGCGCAGCAGGGTGGCGAACTGCGTGGCGACGCGCTGGGCGGCCTGGCCCTGTGCACGGACCGGCGTGGCGGCGGTCACGGTGTACCCGGCGCCGTCGATGCGATCGACCTTGGCGGGCGCGGGGATCAGCATCAGCGAACCGGGCAGGGCCTTCGGGCCAGCCGGTGCCTGTGCGTCGGCAGCCTGGGCCAGCGGTGCGAGGGAGAGCGCCAGTGCGAAGGACAGCAGCGACAGCGAGGTACGACGGGTGCGGGTGTGCATCGGGTCATTCCTTTGTAGCGAATCGGGTTCCACCTGTGAAACGGGCCCGGAAATCCGGGCCCGTTTCAGGCATTCAGCATAGTGCCAAGGCAATCAGAACTTGAAGTGCAGGGTTGCCATGTAGCGGCGGCCGCTCTTGTAACGCGAGGCCAGGTGATCCTTGTCGCCCAGGTACTGGAAATACTCTTCATCGAGCAGGTTCTGGGCGTCCACGGTGACCGACCAGTTCTCGTTGAAGGTGTATCCGAAGCTGGCGCCCAGCTCGGCGTAGTCGTCCACGCTGGCCGGTGCCGAGCCTGCGACGTAGCCGCCGGCCAGATAGCTGTCACGCCAGTTGTAGGTCAGGCGGGCGTTGATCGGGCCCTTCTCGTAGTACGGGCTGAACGCAACCGAGTTGCGCGACTGGTAGGGCAGCGCATCACCGGAATTGTTTTCGCCGTTGGCGTAGGTGTAGTTCGCGGTCAGGCCGAAGCCGCTTTCGCCGAAGGGCTGCTGGTAGCTGAGGTTGAAGCCCTTGACGTGGCCGCTGCCGGCATTGCGCGGACGCTGGATGCTGTAGTCGCAGTAGCCGTCGGCCGCACAGCCGTTGGTGCCCACGATGTTGGCCCAGGTGGCCGGCGAGGTATCGCGGATCGAGTTGTACTGGCGCTCGGTGACGGCGCTGGTATCGATGTAGTTGTCGATCTTCTTGTAGAACAGCGACCAGGCCACCACCGACTGCGGAGCGAAGTAGTACTCGGCCGACAGGTTGTAGTTCCAGGACTCATACGGCGACAGGGCCGCATTGCCGCCACTGCCGGTCAGCGTGGTGTCGTTGAGGAAGGTATTGTTCACCATCTGGTTGTACGGCGCCCACGCGATGACCTTGCTGGCGCCGAAGCGGAACACCCAGTCGCTGTCGGTGTCGTAGACCAGATTGACCGAGGGCAGCAGGAAGTCTTCCTTCTTGGTCTGGGTCTGCCACTTGCTGTCCAGGTCGGTCAGGGTGGGGGTGCCGCCGTAGACGAAGCCGCTGCCGGCCGTCTTGGAATCCACGTAGCGCACGCCGACGTTGCCGCGTACCGGGCCGTTGGAGAAGTTCAACTGCGCATAGGCGGCGTTGTTGGTCTGCTCCAACGCCCAGCTGTTGTTGAGGTAGCTGGCCGGATCCGGGTTGGCGAAGTCCAGTGGGCTGCCCTTGACCCAGTTCAGCACGTTGTCACGGCCAACCTGGATATGACGGCCCTGGCCATCGGCGAAGCCCTGGATGTCGGTCAGCCCGATGGTGCCGACGTCGGCCAGGGTGCCCGGACGCACGCCGCCATACACGTTCAGATCAAAGCTCTCTTCATGCTTGCCGTGGCGAACGCCGAACTGCAGCTGGTTGAAGATGCTGTCGAACTGCACATTGAAGTCCAGCTGTGCGTAGGTGTCCTTGCTGTCGGTGGAGAAGATACCGTTGTTGCCGAACCAGCCACCGGCCGAGCCCCAGTTGGCCGGACTGCGGGCCGCATCGGGGTTGTCGAAGGTGATGCCCTTGTCCAGGTTCCAGCTGAAACCACCGTTGTAGAACGGCTCGATGAAGTACTGGGCCAGGTCCTTGTTCTCGGACTTGCTCTGGCCAGCCTGGCCACTGATGCCCCAGCCCTCGCCCTTCCAGGCGCCACGCAGGTCCAGGCCCTTGGTGGTCACTTCGGATTCGCGCACGTTGTTGTCGTAGATCACCGTGCCGCTGTTAGCGGTGGCACTGGCGTTGGAGTGGCCGCTGTTGACCACGCCGTTGCGCACATCGCCGAGCTGGTTGACCGCACCGATGGTGCCGGGATTCCAGGTCAGGAAGGAATACATCGACTGGTTGTAGTTGTCGAAGTTTTCCTTGATGTACAGGCCGCTCAGGTTGAACTCGAGCTCATCGGTCGGCTTGAACTGCAGGTTGACCACGGCGCTGTCGCGCTTGCGGTCCTGCTGGAACCACGCCGCATTGACCGAGTTGGGCACATCCGCGTTCGGGTCCACGCCCGGCGCATTGGTGAAGGTGGAGGCCTTGGCGTACCCGAACACTTCCATGCCCTGGCGGTCCACGCGCTCTTCATAGTGCTGCGCGGCCACGTTGATGCCGAAGGTTTCCTCGTCGTTCTTCCAGCTGTAGATCGCCGAGGCGTTCGGCTTGCCCTTGCTGGCCTGGTCGCTGTAGCTGTACCCCACCGAGGCGGCCACTTCATTGGCGCGCATGTCCAGCGGCTGACGGGTGTGCATCAGGATCGTGCCGCCCAGGCTGCCTTCGGTCAGGCGCGCTTCGGAGGACTTGATGACTTCCATGCGGCCCAGGATCAACGGCGACAGCAGGGTGTAGTCGAAGCCGCGGTTGGGCTGCTCGCCGTACAGCCAGATCGCCTGCGCGACCGGGTGGCCATCCAGGAAGGACAGGTTGAGGCTGGGGTCGGTGCCGTCGATGCTGACCCGCTCACCCTGGCCGAAGCGACGGTCCAGCGAGATGCCTGGCAGCTGCGACAGCGCCTCGGCCACGTTGGTGCTGGGGAACTTGCCGATGTCCTCGGC
>DMZT01000431.1:0-934 GCA_003484865.1 Stenotrophomonas sp. | reverse complement strand
AACTTGCCGATGTCCTCGGCGGTGATCGCCTCGGAAATGGTCACGTTGTTGCGCTTGGTATCCAGCGACTTTTCCAGGCTGGCGCGGATGCCCACCACGCTGACCGTGTCCAGGTCGGTGGGGGTGGTCGAGGTTTCCTGCGCCTGCGCGCCGAACACCAGACAGCTGAAAATGGCTGCCGAAAGCAGACTCTTGCGGTGGTTCATGATGTCTCTCCTCATCAATCCGATGGTTCGCCGGCGACGGCGTGTCTTCTTGCGTCTGGTACGACTTTGCCGCGCGCCCTGGACGGGGCGCGCAATGGGTGCCACGTACTGCGTATTGCCTTTCCCTGCACGCCCTCAGGCGTTCGGGTGGTCCCTATGTCCCAGGTACCAGCTGGCGGCGCCGATGACGCCCAGCTGCCCGTGCTCGACCACCTTCACGGGAATGCGTTCCAGCGCCTCGCGCATCGGCCCCTTGTTGAGGTACCGCTCGACGAAGGTGCTGTTCAACAGGAAATCGCGGATCTGCGGCAGGATGCCGCCGGCCAGGTAGACCCCGCCGGTGACGCCGTACTGCAGCGCCATGTCACCGATCGTGCTGCCGAGCAGGCCGCAGAACACGTCCAGGCTCTGCCGCGCGAGCGGGTCCTGATCGGCCACGGCGGCGGCGGTGATCGCATCGGGGGTGGTCAACGTCGGTGCGTGGCCGTTCAACGCGCACAGGGCGCGATACAGATTCATCAGGCCGGGGCCGGACAGCGCCTGCTCGACCGAGACATGCGACCGGTCGCGCAGCATCTGCCGCACGATCGCCATCTCCAGTTCGGTGGTGGTGGCCAGCGTCGGCTGGCCGGCCTCGGTGGCCAGGACCACCGCGCCATGGGCGGTCGGGATCCATACCGCCGCGCCGAGGCCGGTGCCGGGACCGACCAAGATCGGAAGAGCGTCGT
>DMZT01000430.1 GCA_003484865.1 Stenotrophomonas sp. | reverse complement strand
CTTCAACGTCTGATCAACGCGGGGCTGGCCGCCTGGCAGCCGGCCCCGCGTTCGCTCAGCGTGCGCCGCTGGTCTGGGCCAGGCGGTTGCTCATGTCGACCAGGTCGTTGTAGCTGACCAGCAACGCTTCGGCCGAGCCCTGCGGGTTGTTGATCCGGCCGCCGCTCTCGATCAGCATCTGCTCGCTGCGGGTGTAGGGCGTCCTGGATTCCACGCGCTCGATGCGACGGCCGGCATCGCGGGCCAGCGCATCGGCCGCACGCTCCACGTGCCCCCACATCGCATCGCCCTTGCCGACCTTGTCCTCCTGCGCCTGCTGCAGCAGCGCCTGGAACGCGGTGAGCTGGGTGCGGGCCACGGCCAGATCAGGCGTGTCACTGTTGAGCAGCTGGGCCAGCTGCTTGCCGTCGCCGAGGATCTTGATCTGGTAGTACGCCATCGAGCGGCCTTCGGAGGCTTCAATCTCCTTGAGCTGTTCGGCACGGCGTTCGTCTTCGCGCTTTTCCAGTGCGGCATCCAGTGCGGTACCTGCATCGAAGAACGCCATATAGGCCTTCATCAACGGCGCATGCTGGGCGCGCATGCCGGCATGGTCATCGCGCAGGTAGTCCTCGCGGCTGTAGTAACGGTCGGCCTGCTCGATCAGGGCGTACAGGTCGACGAACGTCTTCTGGTAAGCGCTTGCCGCCGGATCCAGCTCGGGCTCCGCCGGCGTCATCGCCAGCGCCGCCACCATCGGGGCATTGCATGCCTCCACGCGATGCGACAGCACCGTACCTGGCCCACGCACCTTTTTCTCGTTGCCGGTCGGGCCGGCCTCGGGGTCCTGCATCCAGCCGATGTACTGCTGGAAACCTTCGTGGATCGGCTGTTCAACGGCGTTGAAGCAGGCGATGTAGGCGTTCACCTTCTCCACGCCCTGGGTATCGGCGACGCTGCCCGGCCCCTTGCTGCAGGCGCCGAGCAGGCTGATCAATGCGATGGCGGCGGCGAGCGGCGCGGTCCGTGTGCGAGATGACATGCGAGTGTCCATACCAATTGGGGGGACGCACCATAGCAGCCCAGTGTGTGCAGCTGTTGTCATCGCGCGCAGCGAACGCGCGTCACTCCAGGAACAGGTCCGGCATCAACGGGCGCGATGGATCGACGGCGTAGCCGCTCAGATCGGTGATGCCCGCCTGCGCCAACACCTCGTCATCGAGCAGGAACTGTCCGCTGAAACCGGCCGCCTCACGGCACAGCACCGCGTGCGCGGCGTCGGCCAGAATCGCCGGCGTGCGGCAGCCACGGATGTCCACGCCGGGAATCATGTTGATCGCATCGGTAGCGATCACCGTGCGCGGCCACAACGCGTTGACGGCCACGCCCTGCGGGCCGAACTCGGCCGCCAGGCCGAGGGTGACGAAGCTCATCCCCATCTTGGCCAGCGTGTAACCGGTATGCGGGCCCCACCACTTCGGGTCCAGCGTCGGCGGCGGCGCCAGCGTGAGGATGTGCGGGTTGGGCGCCTGCAGCAGATGCGGCAGGCAGGCCTGCGCGCACAGGAAGCTGCCGCGCGAATTGACCTGCTGCATCAGGTCAAAGCGTTTCATCGGCGTGTCCAGCGTGCCGCGCAGCCAGATCGCGCTGGCGTTGTTGATCAGGATGTCGATGCCACCGAAGGTGTCCACGGTGGCAGCGACGGCCGCGCGCACCTGGTCTTCTTCGCGGATGTCGCACTTCAGTGCCAGCCCCTGCCCGCCTGCGGCGGTCACCGCCTCGGCGGCACTGTGAATGGTGCCGGGCAGCTTCGGATTGGGCACCGAGGACTTGGCCGCGATCGCGATGTTGGCGCCGTCGCGTGCCGCACGCAGCGCAATGGCCAGGCCGATGCCGCGCGAGGCGCCGGTGATGAACAGGGTCTTGCCTTGCAGACTGGCCATGCGCGGAATTCCTTGGATGCGGGTGCAGTGAATCCGCATTATGCCGCCCCGGCGCACACGCCGGATTCATGCGCCGCGTCGATACTGGGCGTTCACGTTCTGCACGGAATGAGCGACATGACGGCGATCCGCCTTCCCCTGACCGCGTTGGCCCTGGTGCTGGCCCTTGGCGCCTGCCAACCCGCTGGCGATCCTGCCGCCTCCGCGACGCAGAACGCAGCTACCGTCCCGGGCACCGCCGGGGGCACCTCCCCGTTCGGCGAAGCGGCGATCTGGGACGGCGAGGTCGATGCCTGCCGTGGCCAGGCACCGGTCGCCGATGATTGCCTGTCCAAGGCGATGCAGGCCGCCAAGGCCAGCCCGCAGGCGATCGCCGCCGCCCATCAACTGGGGGCGCAGGGCAATCCCGGCTACGTGAGCGCATGGCGGGACCAGGACGGCGTGGGCATCGCCACCATCGAATACCCGTTCCGTGCCAACACCAATGAAGGCACGCTGCTGGTCGACAGCGCCGGGCACACGGTGGATGTGGATGCGGACGTGCTGCCGGAAATGTCGCGCGCCGATGCCACCGTCAAACCGTTCCTGGATGCACACCCGGATGCCTCACCGTTTGCCCCGGCCGAAGCCAGCGGCAGCGAAGCACTGCCCAACGGTGGCGTGCGCCTGATCTACAGCACGCCGCTGCGCACCTGCCATGCGTGTGCAGAGGATGGGGTGCTGCGGGTCGCCTACGATTTCGATGCGCAACGCCGCTTCGCCGGCAAGCAGATCCTCGATCTGCGCTGATCAGCTGCGCGTGGTCAGCGTCGGCCGGGCGCTCGCCCGGTCATTGCGGCGCGTGCGCGCTGCCTGCGCTCACGGCTTGGGACCCTGCCCTTCGTTGTCTTCCCAGTGCAGGATCTTTCGCGTGACAAAGCGATAGACCGGCTTGCCGGTGCGGAACCAGAGATCACGCACCCACGAGGTGCGCTTGAGCAGCCGCTTTTCCACCGGGGTGAGCGACTGCCGGCAGTACATGCGCTTGTGCTTGAGCAGATGGCGCAGGTCCTCGCGGGCCAGCAGGCGCATCCAGCGTGAGCGCGGGTTGCCGATCACCGCCAGCTGGAAATCGATCAGGGCCGGCGAGCCGTCTTCGCGCACCAGCCAGTTGGCCTCCTTGGCCAGGTCGTTGTGTGCGATGCCGTGGCGATGCACCTGCTGCAGCAGGCGTCGGGCCGCGCGGAAGTAGGCCAGGTCGCCATGCGGCGGACGCTGGTACATGGCATCTCCGGCCATGAAGCTGCGGTCCAGCCAGCGCCCGTTCCAGCGCAGCAGCCGCGGCGTGGCCGGCATGCCATCCAGATGCGCCAGCGCGCGTGCCTCGCGCCGGGCCAGCCACCACGCCGGTGCCCGCAACCACCACGGCGTTGCCTCTAGGTCACGGCGCACGAAGCGCTGGCCATCCTCTTCCATCAGCAGGATGCGGCCGAAGCTATCGGCTTTGAGGGCGGTCGGGGCGGGATCGGCAGGGCGTGTCATGCCGCCATTCTAGGCGGGTGATCGCGTTCATTCACTGCAGATGCCGCACATTCCCGGCGTCTGGCGGGCAGTCAGTCACTTTGCCCCCCCTATAATCCCCCGATGGACTCGTCATGGATCGATGCCACGCTTGCGTGGATCTCAGCTCACCCCGTGCTTGCCGGCGCGGTCATTTTCCTCATTGCCTTCTGCGATGCGGTCATCGTGCTGGGCGCGATCGTGCCCGCGTTGCCGCTGTTGTTCGCGGTCGGGGTGTTCATCGGCCTGGGCCAGATCTCCGGGCCGTATGCCGTGGCCTGCGCGGCGTTGGGCGCATTCGCCGGTGACGGCATCAGCTACTGGGTAGGCCGGCGCTGGGGCGATCGGCTGCGGGGCTTCTGGCCCTTCAGCAAATACCCGCAGCTGCTCGATCGCGGCGAGACGATGTTCCGCCGCAATGCCTTCAAGAGCATCCTGGTGGCGCGTTATGTCGGCGCGATCCGCCCGTTCGTGCCGGCCATCGCCGGCATGATGAAGATGCCGTTGTCGCGCTATATCCAGGCCAGCGGCATCGCCAGCCTGTCCTGGGCCGTCCTGTTCCTGGCGCCCGGCTGGGTGCTGGGCGAGGCCTACGACGCGGTCGCCGCGGTCGCCGGCCGGTTGGTGATGGTGCTGGCCCTGCTCGGCGTGATCATGGGCCTGGTGTGGGCGATCGTGCTGTATGGCTACCGCTGGTCGGCCTCGCGCATGGACAGCTGGCTGGCCAGCCTGCTGGCCTGGTCGCAGCGTCACCCGACGCTGGGCCGTTACTCGGTCGCCGTGTTCGACCCGCAGCGCCGCGAGTCGGTGCCGCTGGCGATGCTGGCGGTGATGTTGCTGCTGCTCGGCTGGGGCTGGTTCGTGCTGTTGATGGCGGTGGTCGCCCACGGCGAGCCGTTGATGGTCGATCTGGCCGTGCACCACGCGATGCTGGCATTGCGCAATCCACTGGCCGATTACCCGATGGCCGCACTGGCCTCGCTGGGCGCCTGGCAGGTCCTGCTGCCGGCCACCGCGGCAGGCATGGGCTACCTGGTCTGGCGCCGGCGCTGGATGGCGGCCGCGCACTGGCTGGCCGCCCTCGCCTTCGGGCTGGCGCTGTGCAAGCTGCTCGGTGCGACGGTGGACGTGGTCCGCCCGCCGGATGCGAGCAGCGGCTTCGGCTTCCCGTCGGTGTCGGTGACGATGGCCACGATCACCTTCGGCTTCTTCGCCGTGCTGATCGCCCGTGAACTGCCGGGGCGCACCCGCGTATGGCCCTACCTGCTGTCGGGCATCATCGTCAGCCTGATCGGCTTCGCCCGCATCTACCTCGGCGCGCATTGGCTGAGCGATGTGATCGGCGGCATGCTGTTCGGCCTGTTCTGGCTGCTGGTGCTGGGCATCGCCTACCGTCGCCGGTTCAACCGCTCGTTTTGGGTCAAGCCGGTGGCATGGCTGTTCTACGGCACCTTCGCCATCGCCGCGCTCTGGTATGCCCCACGCAACATCCCGGTGAAACTGGCGCGCTTCGAGCCTGCCCAGCCGACCCCGGCGCCGCTGG
>DMZT01000058.1:11519-11881 GCA_003484865.1 Stenotrophomonas sp. | reverse complement strand
GCTCCCGCGTGGCCGTTGGGCGGGCATCACCCGTGCAACGCCTTGGCGTGATGCGCGATGTGCTCGCCGATGAAGCTGCTGATGAAGTAATAGCTGTGGTCGTAACCGGGCTGCAGGCGCAGCGTCAGCGGATGACCGGCCGCCGTGCAGGCCGCCTGCAACCACTGCGGCTGCAGCTGGGTGTCGAGGAACTCATCACCACCGCCCTGGTCCACCAGCAACGGCAGGCGCTCGGTCGCGGCGGCGACCAGCTCGCTGGCATCCCAGGCCGCCCAACTGGCGCGGTCCTCACCCAGGTATGCGGTGAAGGCCTTCTGCCCCCACGGCACGCGGGTCGGCGCGACGATCGGCGAGAACGCCGA
>DMZT01000058.1:0-11305 GCA_003484865.1 Stenotrophomonas sp. | reverse complement strand
ACGATCGGCGAGAACGCCGAGACGCTTTTGTAGCGACCCGGGTTCTTCAACGCGATCACCAGCGCGCCATGGCCGCCCATCGAGTGGCCACTGATGCTGCGCGCGCCCGTTGTCGGGAAATGCGCCTCGATCAACGCTGGCAGCTCCTCCACCACGTAGTCGTACATGCGGTAGTGCGCCGCCCACGGCTGCTCGGTAGCATTGAGATAGAAGCCGGCGCCCTTGCCCAGGTCATAGCCCTCGGCATCGGCGACGTCATCGCCGCGCGGGCTGGTGTCCGGCGCGACCAGGATCACGCCATGCTCGGCGGCGTAACGCTGCGCACCGGCCTTGGTGATGAAGTTCTGTTCGTTGCAGGTCAGCCCGCTGAGCCAGTACAGCACGGGCAGCTTCTGCGTGGCGGCCTGCGGCGGCAGATACACGGCGACATTCATGTCGCAGCCCAGCACCTGCGAGGTGTGGCGGTACACGTCCTGCCAACCGCCGGACGCGGCGCGATGTTCGATGCGTTCCATGGTGATTCTCCGTAGGGGCGGCGCGGACCGCGCGCCGCCCGTAATGGCTCAGAAATGCACGACCGAGCGGATCGACTTGCCTTCGTGCATCAGATCGAACGCGTCGTTGATCTCGTCCAGGCCCATCGTGTGGGTCACGAACGGGGCCAGCTCGATGTCGCCCTTCATGGCGTCTTCGACCATGCCCGGCAGCTGGGTGCGGCCCTTGACGCCACCGAAGGCGGTGCCCTTCCACGAGCGGCCGGTAACCAGCTGGAACGGACGCGTCGAGATTTCCTGGCCCGAGCCAGCCACACCGATCACCACCGACTGGCCCCAGCCACGGTGCGCGCATTCCAGCGCCGCGCGCATCACGTTGACGTTGCCGATGCACTCGAAGGTATGGTCCACGCCCCAGGTGGTCATCTCCACGATCACCTGCTGGATCGGCTTGTCGAAGTCCTTCGGGTTGATGCAATCGGTGGCACCGAACTGCTTGGCCAGGTCGAACTTGGACGGGTTGGTGTCGATGGCGAAGATGCGGCCGGCCTTGGCCTGGCGCGCGCCCTGGATGACCGCCAGGCCGATGCCGCCCAGCCCGAACACGGCCACCGAATCGCCTTCCTGCACCTTGGCGGTGTTGTGCACCGCGCCGATGCCGGTGGTGACGCCGCAGCCGAGCAGGCACACGTGTTCCGGGTTCGCTTCGGGGTTGATCTTGGCCAGCGAGACCTCGGCCACCACGGTGTACTCGCTGAAGGTGGAGCAGCCCATATAGTGGTAGATCGGCTCGCCGTTGTAGCTGAAGCGGGTCGTGCCATCGGGCATCACGCCCTTGCCCTGGGTGGCGCGCACGGCCACGCACAGGTTGGTCTTGCCGCTCTTGCAGAACAGGCACTCACCACACTCGGCGGTGTACAGGGGGATCACGTGGTCGCCCGGCTTGACGCTGGTGACGCCCTCGCCCACTTCCACCACGATGCCGGCGCCTTCATGGCCCAGCACGGCCGGGAACAGGCCTTCCGGATCATCGCCGGACAGGGTGAACGCATCGGTGTGGCAGACGCCGGTGTGGGTGATCTTGACCAGCACTTCGCCCTTCTGCGGCGGAGCGACGTCAATCTCGACGATCTTCAACGGTTCGCCAGCGGCGAAGGCAACAGCGGCACGGGATTTCATGGGGAGCACTCCAAGGCAGGGAACAGAATGTGGCAGCACGCGGTCGTCCGCGTACTCATTTGAGGTAGGACCGGATCAGCATGCTCATCTCGCGCACGCGCTCGTCGCGCTGCGCATCGGATTGGGCCGGCTGCCCGAACTCTTCGCGCAGATGCGCTTCCATCACTTCGGACATCAGCCCGTTGACGGCACCGCGGATCGCGGCGATCTGCTGCAGCACCGGCCCGCACTCGGCCCCGGCTTCCAGCGCGCGGTCCAGCGCATCGCACTGACCACGGATCCGACGGACCCGGGCGAGAACGCGCTTTTTTTCCTGCGGGGAATGAGGCATCGGGGCAAGGCCAGTTAACTATACTGGGGGTGAGTATACAGCATCCGCAAAACCACCCCCTTCTGCAGTAGGTTCTGCGCCAGGACTGATCAGGGCTGATGGTCCGAGCGTCGGCGGCGGCGTGCCAGATGGATGCGGCCGGCAACCAATACCGCAAATGCCACTACCGCGGTCTGAACGAGCGGATCAGGCGAGATGCCCGGCTGGGGCCAGAACGCAAGCCAGCCTGCGAGCACCGCGAAGCTGACCAACGCCAACAACGCGAGCGTCTTTGCAACACGGGCCGAGAATGGGAGGGCAAGCAAAGGGGCCGCCACCAGCAGCAGCCCGGCTCCGCCACATGCCAATGCTGCGCGGCCCTCGATGACATTTCCCGTCGCTGCAATGGTCAGGATCAGCACCCCGTAGATCGCAAGGGCAACACCGCCAACCATCGCCAGAATGTTCACGAACCGTCGCTTGCGCATCCATTTCACCTTTGATCAGCACCGGTCATGGACCAACGCCGGATGTGGACGGATACCTCTGAGCCGATGCGAAGTGCGCACGCAGCACAGACGTTCCTCAGTGCTTTCGCGCACGGCCCTCGTTTCGCCAAGCCAGCACCACCCGGACCACCAGCAGAACGGCGAATGCCACCACCGCGCTGTTGATCAGTGGCACCGATGCCACACCCGCGCGTGGCCAGAACGCAATCCACATCAGGGCAGCCGCCAAGCCACTGTAGGCCAGCAGCAGCAACCACTTCGCGACACGCGTGGAAAAGGGCAACGCGACGGCGGGTGCCACGGCCAGGAGGCCGGCCGCCACCATGACAGCCTCACTCGCACTGGCCATCACGGCGACGAGCATTGCCAGGCAGACCAGGACCAGCGTGCCAATGATGACGAAATAGGCCATCACCCAGGAAATGATCAGGTCGAACAGCTTTCGATAATGCATCCCTTCCACGTGCCGCCTCCTTTTTTGGCATACCGCGATGTCAGCATTGCGGGGCGAGAGCGAAACCGGCGCTCGTCGAAAACAGCCTACTCAACCGGGGCGCGCGTCACCAGTGCAGGCGCCTCCCAACAGCGCTACCCCCGCAACAGATCAATGAATGCCCGCAGCGCCGACGACATCTGCCGCTGCCGCGGGTAGTACACCGCAAAGCCTGCGAACGGCTCGCTCCAGTCTTCCAGCACCGCGACCAGCCGGCCGTCATCCAGATACGGGCGCGCGGAATCTTCCAGTACATAGGCCAACCCCAACCCGTCGACCACCGCCTGCAGGATCGTGTTCTGATCGCCAAGCGTCAGCCGCCCGGGCACATCGATTTCCAGCGCCTGGCCATCGCGTTCGAACTGCCACTTGTAGAGATGGCCGCTGGCGAAGCGGAACCGCACACACTCATGGCGATGCAGATCACGGGGGTGCCGCGGTATCTCGCGCCCTGCCAGATATGCTGGCGCACCCACGATCAAGCCGCGCAGCGCCGGTCCCAGCGGCACCGCGACCATGTCTTCCGGGACCGATTCGTGCAGGCGCACACCGGCGTCGTAACCGCCGGCGACGATATCGACCAGACCGTCATCCTGGGCCAGCTCCAGGCGCACATCCGGGTGGGCTTGCAGAAAGCGCGCCAGCCGCGGGCCGAGCTGGGTCTGGACGGCGGCGCGCGTGGCGTTGATGCGCAACAGGCCAGCCGGTGCCGCACGGAAGTGGTTCATTTCTTCCAGTGCATCGTGCACCTGCCCAAGCGCGGGTTGCAGGCGCTCGAGCAGGCGCTGACCGGCTTCGGTGAGGGCCACGCTGCGGGTAGTGCGGTGGAACAGGCCCACGCCCAGGCGCTCTTCCAGCGCGCGGATCGCGTAACTGACCGCCGAGGTGGACAGCGCCAGCTCAGCCCCGGCCTTGCGGAAGCTGCGGTGGCGGGCCACGGCGGCGAAAGCAGCCAGATGGGTCAGGTTGTCAGTGGCCATGATTATCCAGTCTTACCTGATGAATCATGCCGATATCCTGACTGTCTGTGCACGGGATCTGGGCGTATTGTAAAGCGCCTTTCTACAAACCTGCCAAGGATTCCCCATGTCCCTCGCCCATGGTTATGCGGTGCACGACCAGACCGCGCCGCTGGTGCCGTTCTCCTTTGAACGCCGCCCGGCCGGTCCCGATGACGTGCGCATCGAGATTCTCTTCAGTGGCATCTGCCACTCCGATCTGCATCAGGCCCGTGACGACTGGGGTGGTTCCAAGTTCCCGATGGTGCCGGGCCACGAGATCATCGGCCGCGTGACCGAGGTCGGCGCCAACGTCACCACCTTCAAGGTCGGCGACTTCGCCGGCGTCGGCTGCATGGTCGATTCCTGCCGCCACTGCGCCGCCTGCGATGAAAACCTGGAGCAGTACTGCGAGAAGGGCGCGACCTTCACCTACAACAGCACCGAGCGCGAGAGCGGCCAGCCGACCTTTGGTGGTTACTCCGACCACATCGTGGTCGAGCAGCGCTTCGTGGTGAAGGTGTCCGAGACCCTCGACCTGAAGGCCGCCGCGCCGCTGCTGTGCGCTGGCATCACCACCTATTCGCCGCTGCGCCACTGGAAGGTCGGCCCCGGCCAGAAGGTCGGCGTGATCGGCCTGGGTGGCCTGGGCCACATGGGTGTGAAGTTCGCCAAGGCGATGGGCGCCACCGTGGTGATGATCACCACCACCCCGGAAAAGGGCGCTGATGCCAAGCGTCTGGGGGCCGATGAAGTGCTGGTCTCGCGCGATCCGGCGCAGATGAAGGCCCATGCGGGCAGCTTCGATTTCCTGCTCAACACCATCCCGGTCAGCCACGACACCAACCCGTACATGTCCCTGCTCAAGCGCGATGCCACGATGTGCCTGGTCGGCGTGCTGACCGAGCTGGATCCGCCGCTGATGGGCGCTTCGGTGATGTTCGGCCGCAAGCACATCACCGGCTCGGCGATCGGCGGCATGGCCGAAACGCAGGAAATGATGGACTTCTGCGCCGAGCACAACATCGTCAGCGATGTGGAAGTGATCGACATCAAGACCGTCAACGAAGCCTGGGAGCGCATGGCGAAGAACGATGTGCGCTACCGCTTCGTGATCGATATGGCCACGCTGGAAAAGGCGGCCTGATTCTTCCACAGGTTCAAGTGAAACATCCCGGGGACACCGCAATACTGTTCGTCTTAGAGGAGCAGTCTTGACACCGAACAGATGATGGGATTTGGAGATCTTCACCGTCCTCGGCGTAGTTGGCCGAGGACGGTGCCCCCAGGAGCGCCCCCTCTCCGATCGGAGCTGTGACACCTAGCTGCCGGTTGCCAAGATGCGATCTTCCCATTGTCATCTTCCGCTGACCCGTCGCCACTGGCCTCGCCACTGCTCCCTGGCCCGACTCCCTTGGCGTTTGGCGCTTCTCGCACGATCCGACCCGCCATGGCACCTTTGGCCTTGCTGAAGCAGTTCAGCCACAGGCCTCTCATTGCTGTGCTATCAATGGCACGCCTTGCTTCAAGGCTCTTTCAGGGATTGGAAGGATGCGCAGATTCGGTGGAAGTGCTGGCAGCACGTTTGCTCTCCGCAGAGAAGTGGAGAATTTCTTTCGGAAGCTGAGTGTCGTGGGCGCATGGCTCTGCTGTGTGCTACTGGTCAGCATGACCCTTGTGCCATCTGCACGCGCTCAGACCGTCACCTATATCCATACCGATGCACTCGGTTCGGTCGTTGCCGAATCTGATGCCAATGGCAACGTGATCAAACGCTACGACTATGAGCCCTATGGCGCTGTTGTGAGCGGACAGGTCACGGATGGACCGGGATATACGGGGCATGTGAGCGATGCGGCCACGGGGCTCAGCTACATGCAGCAGCGATACATGGATCCGCAGTTGGGCAGGTTCCTGTCGGTGGACCCTGTGACGGCGTATGACCAGCCGGTGGGGCAATTCAATCGATACCGATATGCGAACGGCAACCCATATCGCTTTACTGACCCAGATGGGCGTCACCAGATGGGCGTCAAGCGTTGGGAGCACCAAGGGATTTCTACAATCCTGTAACAGCTGAGCAAGCCCAGCAGATTCTCCCAGTGGTTGCCGACTTCACGCCGGTCCTGGGGGACGTCAAAGGTATCGTTGAGGCAATCCAAGCTCCAACACCTGCGAACATTGCCGGGGCGGCAATTGGTCTGATTCCATTGGCCGGTGACGCCGGAAAGGCAGTGTTGAAGCACGGTGACGAGGCCGCGCAACTAGGACGAAAGGTCGCCAGCCAGCAGAAGGCTTCTGGAACCATCTATGTCGATTCCAAGGGAAACGCGATCCCGACACCTCCAGGCGGAAGAATTGAAGGATCTCCAGATGGCCGCTTCGTTCAAGCGAAAGGCCCCGACGGCCAGCCTACTGGAGTGCGTATTGATGGAGGACATAAACCATCAACCCATCCCGATCCCCGAGCGCAGCAGCCGCATGGCCATGTGCCAGGTGTAACCAATGCCGATGGAACCCCTTGGCTTCCCGTAAAGCAATGAGTGAGGAGTGCGTGGAACATGGATAGCGAGGCAGAACTCATCCAGATGACGAGGCTTGTCAGAGAATTTGCACTCGGCGCTGTCAACGCCCAGAGCTTCATCGACACGTACTCTAATTTTTACTACTACGAGGCGTTGGACGGCCACGAGGTTTCAAGTGCAATACATGCGGAAGATAGGGTTCGGCTAGGTCCGGCTATCGAATTGCATCGCCGAATCCAGGAGGAAGTGGTGAACAGGATTTCGGTTGATCCGGAGTTTTCATTCGAAGCATTGAAGACGGCCGGGCGACTGACGGCCTCTGAAGCGCGGGAGCTCGCGCTCGAGATCTGTACAGACGTCGGAATTGAAGCTGTCTTGTCGGCGGTAAGGCCTGCCTGACTGGATGGCTGGGCCTGACGGCAGCAACATGATCTGGAACTGAAACGTCTGCCTGTCGTGGGGCCACGCAAAGAGCGTGCCGTTCTCCCGTAAGGCCTCGGGCGGACTCTGCCCTCCCCTGAGTTCGCAACGTCCAGGTGGCGTCGAAAATTCCCGACCTTGGTCGTAAGGTGTCACGTGGAAAAACGGCGCTCACCCGGACCGGGCGAGCGCCGTTCTTCCACGGTGGTTTTGCGATCAGTACGCAAATTCCTTGAACACTGGATCGATGTTGCCGCCCCACTCGCCATGGAACAGCGCCAGCTTGCGATCGGCCGGGGTCAATCCGGAATCGACGATCTCCTGCAGCACCTCCAGGAACTTGCTTTCGTCCTGACCATCGGCATTGCGCGCGGCGCGGCGCTTGAGGCCGGCCACGGCGATCTTCAACGCTTCGCGCGACAGATCCAGCACGGTGCCGTTGCGGAACGGCAGCTTCAGCCCATGCCGCGGCACGCCATCACGCAGGACATTGCGCTCGACCAGGCTGAAATCACGCACCAGGTCCCAGGCCGCATCCAATGCGGCATCGTCGTACAGCAGCCCCACCCAGAACGCGGGCAGCGCACACAGGCGGCTCCACGGGCCCGCATCGGCGCCGCGCATTTCCAGATACTTCTTCAGGCGCACTTCGGGGAAGGCGGTGGTCATGTGGTCCGACCAGTCGCGCAGCGTGGGCAGCTGGCCCGGCAGCACCGGCAGCTTGCCGACCATGAAATCGCGGAAGCTCTGGCCGCTGGCATCGTGGTACTTGCCCTCGCGGTAGGAGAAGTACATCGGCACGTCGAGCAGGTAATCGACGTAACGCTCGTAACCGAAGCCGTCTTCGAAGACGAAGTCGAGCATGCCGGTGCGATCGTTGTCGGTGTCGGTCCAGATGTGCGAGCGGTAGCTCTGGTAGCCGTTCGGCGCACCTTCGGTGAACGGCGAATCGGCAAACAGCGCGGTGGCGATCGGCTGCAGCGCCAGCGACACGCGGAACTTCTTCACCATGTCCGCTTCGGTGGCGTAATCCAGGTTGACCTGCACCGTGCAGGTGCGGGTCATCATGTCCAGGCCGAGCGTGCCGACCTTGGGCATGTACTCGCGCATGATCTTGTAGCGGCCCTTGGGCATCCACGGCATTTCATCGCGGGCCCACTTCGGCTGGAAGCCCATGCCGAGGAAGCCCAGCTGCAGTTCGCCGGCGACCTGCGCCACTTCATTGAGATGGGTGCCGGTTTCCACGCAGGTCTGGTGGATGGTCTCCACCGCCGCGCCGGACAGTTCCAGCTGGCCGGCCGGCTCCAGCGTCACCGAGGCGTTGTCGCGCAGCAGCGCTATCGTGCGGCCCTCTTCCTGCACCGGATCCCAGCCGAAGCGGGTCAGGCCGTTGAGCAGCGCTTCGATGCCGCGGTCACCGTCGAAGGTGGGCGGGCGCAGGTCATCCAGGCGGAAGCCGAACTTCTCGTGCTCGGTGCCGATGCGCCACTGCGCCTGGGGCTTTTCGCCGGAGGCCAACGTGGCGACCAGTTCATTACGGTCGGTGATCGGCGTCTCGGCGACGTGGCTGGGGCTCGACAAGGGGAGGCTCGCAGAATTCTGGTCAGGGCGGGGATGTGGGGTTCACGCCCCCGCATCGCAAGGGCGCACTATATCGTGGCGTCCCCTGCCGTCGTGTCACCGTGACGGTTTTCAGCATCCTACTGGCATGGGCTTGACGCTGCCCTGGCCCTAAACTGACCCCATGAGCCGATCCCGACATCCGGAAGTCCATCGCTCCGACCGTGTCGGTTGGCTGCGGGCCGCCGTGCTCGGCGCCAATGACGGCATCGTCTCGGTGGCTGGCCTGGTGGTCGGCATCGCTGCCAGCGGCGCCTCGGCCTCGACGATCCTGGCCACCGGCATCGCCGGGACCGTGGCCGGCGCGATGTCGATGGCCGCGGGTGAGTATGTCTCGGTGCAGTCGCAGGCCGATACCGAGCGGGCTGACCTGGCAGTGGAAAAGCGTGAGCTGCACGAAGACCCGCATAGCGAGCTGGAAGAGCTGGCGGCAATCTACCGGCATCGCGGGCTGAGCCCCGACCTGGCACATGAAGTGGCCACCCAGCTCACCGCGCACGACGCACTGGGGGCGCACGCCCGCGATGAGCTGGGCATCACCGAGGAGCTGCGGGCGCGCCCGATGCAGGCGGCCCTGGCCTCGGCCGGTGCCTTTGTCAGTGGCGCCGCGTTGCCGGTGCTGACCGCCCTGCTTGCACCGCATGCGCTCGTCGGCCAGGCCACCACCGTGGTGACGCTGCTGGGGCTGTGCCTGACCGGCACGCTGGCTGCGCACGCCGGCGGCGCCCCACGGCTGCGCGGTGCGTTGCGGGTCACCTTCTGGGGCGCGATCGCGATGGCCGCCGCCGCACTGGTCGGCCAGCTGTTCAACGTGGCAGGCTGAGTCATGTCCGCACCCATCGATACGACCACTTCGCTGCTGGCGACCCTGGCCAGCCTGGCCGACTGCCAGCGCGCGGATGGCTACGCCTGCATCACTGCGCGCCGCGAGCATGGCGCCTCGTCGGTGGAGATCCCGCAGCCACAGTTCGCGATCCTGCTGCAGGGTCGCAAGCAGGTGCGCACCGCGCAGCAGTCGCTGGAATTCGCACCGGGCGATCTGTTCCTGATCACCCGGCGCTGCCGCATCGATGTGGTCAACATCCCCGATCCGCACAGCGGCCTCTATCTCAGCGCGATCGTGCCGATGTGCGCCGAGGCGCTCACGGCCGCCCGGGCGCTGTGGAACGAACCACTGCCCGAAGCCGGTGATGCACTGGCCAGGCTGCCGCTGGCCGAGCATGGCGCGACCCTGCTGCAGTGGCGGCAGGCGCTGGAACACGGTCACTACACCGAAGCACGCCTGGCCTTGGCCTCGCTCGCCGTGGCGTTCTGCCGGCGCGGGCACGGCAGCCTGCTGATTCCACCCGAACCCAGCCTGGGGGAACGCATCCGCGATCTGATCGCTGCCCAGCCCGAGCGCGATTGGAAGTCACGCGATTTCGAAGCGCAGCTGGGCCTCAGCGGTGCCACGCTGCGCCGGCGCCTGGCCAGCGAACACTCCAGCGTGCGCGAACTGATCACCGATGCGCGGCTCGCGCATGCGATGGGCCTGCTCTACACCACCCGGCTGCCGTTGAAGACCGTGGCCGCGCGCGTGGGCTACCGCTCGCTGGGCAGCTTCAACAAGCGCTTCGCCGAACGTTACGGGCTGGAACCGGCGGCGATCGGCAACAGCTGAGCGCGAGCGGATCGCGCGGCATTCTGAGCGGAACGCAGCGAACAGGACGCGCAGCATGGAGGCACCGCGGCGCTGCCGCCCTGTCCGGAATCTGTCATGCCCTTCCCCCGCGTTCGCACGCTCGCCACCGCCGTGTTGCTGGCCGTTGTCGCCAGCCCCGCACTGGCCACCACCTCGCACACCCCGCGCGAGCAGGTCCCCGGCGTGTATCACCAGACCATCGGCACGCTGCAGGTCACCGCGTTGTTCGATGGCACTGTCGCGTTGGGTCGGCAGCAGCTGGTCGGGATCGCCCCCGGCGCGGTCACCCGCCTGCTTGATCACCGCTATGTACCCGAGGATGGCAAGGGCCTGCAGACCGCGGTCAATGCCTACCTGGTGCAGCAGGGCGATCACCTGACCCTGGTCGACACCGGCACCGCGCAGTGCTTCGGCCCCGGCCTGGGCCAGGTGCTGGGCAACCTGCGCAAGGCCGGCTACGACCCGGCCGAGGTGGATGATGTCGTGCTGACCCACGCGCACCCGGATCATCTGTGTGGCCTGCTCGATGCGCAGGACACGATGGCCTACCCGAATGCCACGGTGTGGCTGTCGGCGGCCGATGCCGCGTTCTGGCTGGATCCGGCCAGCGAGGCAACCGCGCCGCAGGGCGTGCGCTTTGCCTTCGCCTTGGCGCGCAAGGCGGTGGCGCCGTATGAAGCGAGCGGGAAACTGAAGCGCTTTGCACCTGGCGACACATTGCCGGCGGGCATCACCGCGTTGGACAGCCATGGTCATACGGTCGGCCATGTGTCGTACCAGATCGATGGCGGCGCCGGCCAGCAGTTGCTGGTGTGGGGCGACCTCGTGCATTACCACGCGGTGCAGTTCGCGCAGCCTCAGGCGTCGTTTGAAGCGGACAGCGACCGCGTGGCCGCGATCGCCAGCCGGCGCCGGATGATGGCGCAGGCGGCGGATCAGGGCTGGTGGGTAGCCGGCGCACACCTGCCGTTCCCGGGGCTGGGGCATGTGCGGCGCGAAGGAGAGGCGTTCGCCTGGGTGCCGGGCGAATTCTCGCCGTTACCGGCGAAATGAGGGGACACGACCGCGCCGTACAC
>DMZT01000059.1 GCA_003484865.1 Stenotrophomonas sp. | reverse complement strand
ACGACGCTCTTCCGATCTGGAGCCGGTGCAGGCGTGGCCGGCGGCGGAGGCGTCTGGGCCAGCGCGGCGAAAGGCAGCAGAGCGGACAACAGCAGCAGCGGAACACGCATCAGGACACCGTTGGCTGGAAGGAACTGCCTGCCAGTCTACGGGATGGACGTGAGTCCTCCGTCAGTTGCGCTCGGCCGCCTCGGGCGGTGCGGGGCGAGCATCGCCGAGGGTCTGCTCCACCGTCTCCGGCCGACCCGGTGCCGTCGTGTCCGGCAGCAGCGTGGAGACATCGATCTCCGACAGCGGGCTCTCGTCCGGGCAGGTCTCATCCGGGAAGCCGAAGCGCTGCTTCAGTGCCTGGCCACAGCTGTTGACGGCCTCCAGTTCACTGCCTTCGCGCTTGCACTCCTGATCGAAAGCGACCAGGAAGGCATCCTTGCGGCGGACAAACGCATCGCCGCATTTGCGCATCTGCTTGATCCGTTCCAGGTCATCCTGCACCGCGTTGGTGCCATCCAGCCCGAACTGACGCAGCTCCTCGGCGGTGAGCAGGCGCAGGCTGCGGTTGGGCACCGTCATCATCAGGTCGGCCACGCCCACGGCCACGCCGTTGCGCTGCAGGTAATCCTTGACGTTGTCGTAGACCTCATGGAGTTCGCGGTTGAGCTCGGCGCGCGAGGTCGCCTTGGAGCTGATCCGCATCATCCGGTGGATGCCCACCTTGCCCGATACCAACCGGTTGTCGCCGGCGGCCAGCACGAACACGCAGGCGCTGTGGCAGACCGAGCCTTCGCGCACCCAGATCGTCCAGTTGGATTCGCCGATGCGATCCCCCGCCACGATGGCGGCTTCGACCTGGCCACCACTCGAATCCAGATCCAGAATGCGGCGGGAAATACGCTGGGCATCGGCGACCACGGCCAGCCGCGCGACCAGCTCGGAGAAACCGGGATTGATCTTGCCCACATAGCGCACGCGCAGCAGGCCACGTTCGGCGCACGGCTGCAGGGCGGCATCGATACTGGGCCTGTCCAATGCCTCCAGCGGCGCACCATCGCCCGCGTCGCCGGCATAGTCGGTATCGCAGCTGATCCACGCCTTGCCGTTTTCCAGGGCTGCTTCCGGCCAGCTCAGGTCACCGCGCTTGGGCGCGGGCGGCGGTGGTGGCGGCGCATCGGCGGCGTTGATCGAGACCATGTGGTCGCCATCGGCGGTCTGTGCCCGCACGGCCTTGTCGGCGGCAGTGACATTGCCCGGGTTTTCCAGCTGGCTGCAACCGGCCAGACCCAGGCACAACAACGGCAACCACCACGACTTGAGCAACATGGACAACCCGGAATCCTTGCGAGGGGGAATGCGCGGCAAAACCAGCGCAGATGCACAGTCTAGTGCGCGACCGGCGCGGCGCGGCAACCTGTCCTGAACCGGGCGACCCGGGGCTGGCATTGGCGTCCGAAAATGGCGAGCCAGCGCTGCTCACCGGGCATAGACTGGCCCCCATGGAGACCGCCCTGCCCCTGGACCACGCCGCCTGCGAAAGCGCCCGCCTTGCCCGCGATGCGCGCTTTGACGGGGTGTTCTTCACTGCCGTGCGCAGTACCGGCATCTACTGCCGACCGGTCTGCCCGGCACCGGCGCCGAAGCCGTCCAACGTCACTTACTACCCCACGGCTGCCGCCGCCGCAGCGGCCGGGTTCCGCCCCTGCCTGCGCTGCCGCCCCGAGTTGGCCCCCGAGGCGCAGGACGCACTCAACAATGAAACGCTGCAGCGCGCGCTCGCCCTGATTCACGATGGCTATCTGCAGGACCAGCCGGTGGCCGATCTGGCCACGCATGTCGGCTTGAGCGCCCGCCAGCTGCAGCGCCTGTTCGTGGCCCGGCTCGGTGCGGCGCCGGCGCAGATCCACGCGACCCGCCGGCTGTTGTTGGCCAAGCAACTGCTCACCGAAACTGCATTGCCGGTCACCGATGTCGCGATGGCCTCGGGCTACAACAGCCTGCGCCGTTTCAACGCAGCCTTTGTGGACGGCTGCGGCATGCCCCCGACCGCGATCCGCCGCCAGCGCGGTGCGCTGACCGAGGGCGCGCTGACCCTGCGCCTGGGCTACCGTCCGCCACTGGATTTCACCGCGATGCTCGGTTTCCTGCGCCGCCGTGCGATTCCCGGCATCGAGCAGATCGACACGGACAGCTACCAGCGCGTGATCGGGCCGCCCGAGCGCCCCTCACTGCTGCGCGTGACCGCCGATCCACGGCGCCCGGAGCTGTTGCTGCACCTGGGCCAGATCGATCCGCGTGCGATTCCGGGCATCGTGCGCCGCGTACGCCGCATCTTCGATCTCGATGCCGACCTGCGCATGGTGCACGCCACGCTCGCGCAGGAACCATTGCTGGCGACGGGTATCGCACAACGCCCCGGGCTGCGCGTACCCGGCGGCTGGGATGGGTTTGAAGTGGCCGTGCGCGCCGTGCTCGGCCAACAGGTCAGCGTGGCGGCCGCCGCCACACTGGCGCGCAGGGTGGTGGATCGCTTCGGCGCCACCCTCGAAGGCAGGCCGGCAGGACTGGACCGCCAGTTCCCCTCGCCGGAAGCGCTGGCCCAGGCACCGCTGGAAACCATCGGGCTGCCGCGCACCCGCGCGGCCACCGTACGTGCGGTTGCGCAGGCGGTGGTCGATGGCCGGCTCGATTTCCGTGCCGGCCAGTCGCTGGCCGGCTTCGTGGCGCGCTGCGTCGCCTTGCCCGGCATCGGCCCATGGACCGCGCATTACATGGCACTGCGTGCGCTGGCACTGCCCGATGCGTTCCCGGCCGGCGATCTGGTGCTGCAGCAGGTGCTCGGTGGTGATACGCGACTGAGCGAACGCGCCACCGAGGCCCGCTCGCAGCCGTGGCGACCGTGGCGTGCCTACGCCGTTCTGCATCTGTGGCATCTGGCCACACCGTCTTCGGGAGTTACCTCATGACCCTGCTCTACGACACCTTCGACAGCCCGATCGGCGCGCTCACCGTGGCCGGTGACAGCCAGGGCATCCACCACATCCTGTTCGAGAACAACCGTTACGACGCGAAGGGGCGCGAGCACTGGCAGCGCGATGCCCATGCGTTGCGCGGTGCACGTGGGCAACTGCTGGAGTACCTGCGCGGTGAGCGCGTGCGCTTCGATCTCCCGCTTGCCCCTCACGGCACGCCGTTCCAGCTGCGGGTGTGGAAGGCGCTGGCCGATATTCCGTTCGGCCAGACCTGGAGTTACGTGGCACTGGCGCGGCACATCAACCACCCCACCGCCAGCCGCGCGGTCGGTGCCGCCAATGGCCGCAATCCACTGCCGATCGTGCTGCCCTGCCACCGCGTGATCGGCAGCAGTGGTGCGCTCACCGGATTCGGCGGCGGCCTGGAAACCAAGGCTGCCCTGCTGCAACTGGAAGCACGGCGCGATTCGCTGTTCGCGTAACAGGGCATGCGCCGTGGGGTGGCGTATGCCATCGGTTGTCTTCGACGCGTCACCGCCACGCACTATCATGTCGTCATGATTTCCGTCCGCCTTCCACTGGCGCTTGCCGCCGCTCTCTCGCTGGCCGCCTGCGCCACCGCACCGTCTTCCCCGCCTGTCGCGTCTGCGGCGACCGTCGCCCGGAGCGTCCCGGCGCAGCAGCAGAAGCTGCTGCTGATCTCCATCGACGGCCTGCGCGCGGACATGCTCGACCGCGGCATTACCCCGAACATCAGTCGGCTCGTCCACGAGGGCGTGCGGGCGCAATGGATGACGCCCTCCTATCCCGCGCTGACGTTCCCCAACCACTACACGATCGTGACCGGCCTGCGGCCCAACCATCACGGCATCATCCACAACAGCATGCACGAGGATGCACTGGGTAGATTCCAGCTGCACGTGCGCGAATCGGTGGCCGATTCCCGCTGGTGGGGCGGTGAGCCGATCTGGGTGGGTGCGGAAAAGGCTGGCGTGCGCACGGCCGTGTGGTCCTGGCCGGGGAGTGAGGCGGCGATCCAGGGCATCCGCCCCAGCCAGATGCATGGCTACGATGAGACCGTGACCCTGCCCGATCGCGTGGATCAGGTACTGGGCTGGCTGGACCAGCACGGCCCGCAGGCGCCGCGACTGGTGACGCTGTACATGGAGCAGGTCGACAAGGCCGGCCACAATCACGGCCCGGAATCGCACGAGTACGCCGCCGCGGTGGCCCTGGCCGACGGCGCGGTCGGTCGCCTGCTGGACGGTCTGCAGGCACGCGGTCTGGCCGAGGCCACCAACGTGATCCTGGTCTCCGACCACGGGATGGCCGGCGTGCCGGACGGCCAGGTGGTGGCCACCGAAGACATGATCGATCCCGCCATTGCCGAGGACATCTCGGTCGGCCAGTCGATCGGGTTCGCCCCGTTGCCAGGCAAGCAGGCGCAGGCCGAGCAGATCCTGCTGGGCGCGCATGCCCAGTACGACTGCTGGACGCGCCAGACCCTGCCGGCGCGCTGGAAGTACGGCAGCAACCCGCGCATCCCACCGATCGTCTGCCAGATGCACGAAGGCTGGGATGCGTTGACCCGCGAGCGCATCGCCAAACGCGGGCCGGGCGATCGCGGCTCCCACGGGTATGACAATGCGCTGCCGTCCATGCGCGCGGTGTTCGCGGCGCGTGGCCCGGCGTTCAAACAGGGGCAGACCCTTCCCCCGTTCGACAACGTAGATGTTTACCCGCTGCTGACCCGCCTGCTGGGGATTCCAGCGGCGCCCAACGATGGCGACGCCGAGCGACTGCTGCCTGCCCTGCGCTGAGCGCGCATCGGCTTCAGTCGGAACGCAGGCAAAAAAAAACGCGGCGCAAGCGCCGCGTTTTTCATGACCCGCCTGGCTGGATCAGCCGGCCTTGGCCACCGCTTTCTTGGCAACGGCCTTCTTGGCCGGCGCCTTCGTCACGGTCTTCTTGGCAACCGGCGCAGCTGCGCCCACGGCCGCCTTGCTCACGACGTGCGAACGCGAATTGCCGTAGCTGGCATTGAAGCGCTTGCCCTTGGCGGTCTTGCGGTCACCCTTACCCATGTCGTAACTCCTTAGTCTGAATGCTGCGAAATCTGATTACCCCGTACTGACACGGGTTCGGCGGGGCCGCCCTCTCAGGCGCCCCCGCGCACGATCGGAAAGCCTACCATGCGCGCTCTCAATGAGCACAGCTGGCGTCATGGACGTGGCCGTGGTTCAGGCGCAGATTCACCAGATGGGCCACGCCAACCAGCACGCCGCCCAGGGTCATCACCACCGCATGCGGCACCGCCGAGTGGTGCAGCGGGCCGTACAACAGGCCCGCCCACAACGCGGTCAGGCCCGGGATCAGGAAGCCCAGCGCGCGCAGCGCGCCATGCCGGCGCCAGCCCCAGACCAGGCTGAACAGGCCCAGCAGGGTGACGAAACTCACCAGCGCCAGCTCAACGCCGTCACTCATCCAGACCGACAGGCCCAGCGATGGCGCAGCGGCCAGCAGCACCGGGAGCACAGCGCAATGCACGGCGCACAGCAGCGAGCCGGTGGCACCGAAACGATCCAGCAGATGGCGAACACGAGCGAACAGGGGCATGACTTCCAGCAGGGTCGGCGAAGCGTTATGGAATAATATAACATCAATCCTGACGCGCACCCTTGCCTCCCCCTGACTTCCCTTCCCCCGTCCCGTTACGGGATTCGCGCGCCCCACCATTGATATATTGTAACAATTGACCGAAGGCCCCTGCCCTATGCGTTCCAGCTCCCTCCTGCTCAAACACCACACCCTGTCGCTGGCCCTTGCCGCCGCGATGCTGCCCTCGCTGGCCATGGCCGCCGAGGATGCCGGCAACCACCGCGACCGCCACCTGACCGAACTCTCCACCGTGAAGGTCACCGCCTCGCCGCTGCAGGGCGATGCCGAATCGCTGGCCCGCCCGGTTGATGTGCTGGCCGGTGAGCGCCTGGACGAGCAGAAGGCCGGCACCCTCGGCGACACCGTGGCCAAGCTGCCCGGCGTGCAGAGCACCTTCTTCGGCCCCGGGGTCGGCCGCCCGATCATCCGTGGGCAGGAAGGTCCGCGCGTGGCGGTGCTGTCCAACGGCATGGGCAACATGGACGCCTCCACGGTGAGCGCCGACCATGCCACCAGCATCGAGCCGTTCCTGGCCGATCAGATCGAGGTCCTGAAGGGCCCGGCGACCCTGCTGTTCGGCAGCGGCGCGATCGGCGGCGCGGTCAACGTGGTCGACGGCCGCATCGCCCGCGAACTGCCGGACCGTCCGCTCAGCGGCCGCGCAGAGTTGCGCGGCAATTCGGTCAACGACGAGCGCAGCGGCATGTTCCGCCTGGACGGTGTCAGCGGCAACGTCGTGCTGCATGTGGACGGCCTGGTCCGCAACGGCGATGACTACCGCATTCCCGGCTACGCGGTGATCGATGGCCTGGAAGATCACAGCGGCCACGACCATGAGGAAGGCGACACCGACGAACCACGCCGCGGCCGTCTGGACAACAGTTCGGTCCGCACCCGCGCCGGCGGCGTCGGTGCCACCTGGCTGGGCGATGACGGCTACTTCGGTGTGTCCGCCAGCACCTACCGCACCAACTACGGCATTCCCAACGGCGCGCACGTGCATGCCGACGACGACCATGATCATGACCACGATCACGACCATGGCGATGAGGAAGAAGGTGACGAGCATGACGTCCGCATCGACATGGCGCAGAACCGCTTCGAAGCCAAGGGCGGCATCTACCAGCCGACCTCGTTCCTGAAGAACATCACCCTGCGTACCGCCTACACAGACTACGAGCACACCGAACTCGAAGCCGGCACGCCGGCCACGCGCTTCACCAACCGCGGCATCGAAGGCCGCCTGGAAGCCGTGCAGGAACAGATCGGCGGCTGGGACGGCGCGTTCGGCCTGCAGTTCGGCAACAGCGACTTCGGCGCCAAGGGCGAAGAAGCTTTCGTGCCGGATACCGCGACGAAGAACATCGGCCTGTTCGTGCTGCAGGAAAAGCAGTTCGGCGCGTTCAAGCTGGAGCTCGGCGGCCGCCATGACCAGGTGAAGCTGGACCCGACCGGTGATTACCGCGCCCGCACGTTCGACGCCACCAATCTCTCCGCCGCCGGCATCTGGACCCTCAACGACGCCGTCGACCTGCGCTTCGGCATCGACAGCTCCGAGCGCGCCCCGACCAACGAAGAGCTCTACGCCGCCGGCGCGCACATCGCCACCCGCTCGCTGGAAATCGGCGATGCGAACCTGAAGACCGAACGCGGCCAGCGCGTCGAACTGGGCATCCACACCCACAGCGACCGTGTCGACTTCTCCGCCTCCATCTACCAGACCAAGTTCAAGGACTTCATCTACCTGGCCGACACCGGCGTGGTCGAATCGCTGCCGGTCCGCCTGTGGACGCAGCAGGACGCCACCTTCAAGGGGGCTGAAGCCGAAGCGCTGTTCCATCTCTTCGAAGGCAACACTGGCGATTGGGACCTGCGCGTGTTCGGCGACTACGTCAAAGCAGAACTGGATGGCAGCGGCAGCCGCAGCGTCGACATCGCCGTGCCGCACGGTGATCACAACCACAACTACACCGTGGATCTGGCCAACACCGGCTACCTCCCGCGCATCGCCCCGGGCCGTGTCGGCGCGGACCTGCGCTGGGCCAAGGATGGCTGGCGCGCCTCGGTCGGTGCCGTGCGCTACAGCAGCCAGAAGGACGTCGCCCAGAATGAAGAGCCGAGCAACGGCTACACCCTGGTCGATGCCCACTTCGCCTACCGTTGGGACCGTACCGACAGCAACAGCTACGAAGTCTTCCTGGACGGCAGCAACCTGACCAACCGCGAGGTCCGTCCGCACACCTCCCTGCTGCGCGACTACTCCCCGCTGCCGGGCCGCGGCGTGGCATTCGGGATCCGCGCTTACTTCTGATCGATTCACTGGGTGGTTGCTTGACCCGAGGGGGCCGAAAGGCCCCCTTTTTTGGTGCTTGACCAACTACGTGCATATGCACGTATCATCCAGCACCCACCCCGGCGCACGCCCATGGACCCGCTGACCCAGAGCCCCTGTACCTGCTTCCGCCTGCGCCGCGCCGCACGCCGGCTCTCGCAGATCTATGACGCCCACCTCGCCCCCGCCGGACTCAGCCTCAACGCGTACTCCATCCTGCGTCGCGCCCCCACACCGCGCCAGCTGGGCGACCTGGCCGAGGCGCTTGGCATGGACCGCACCACGCTCACCCGCAACCTCAAGCCCCTGCTCAGCGCCGGCTGGCTCGAACAACGCCGCGGTGATGATGCCCGGCAACGCCTGATCGTCATCACCGCTGCCGGCAAGGCCTGCCTTCGCCGCGCGCGTCCCCTGTGGCAACAGGCGCAACACGACGTGGAAACCACCTTCGGGCCCACTCCGACCGCCCGGCTCAACGCCCTGCTCGACCAACTCGACCACGCCCTGCCCACCGGAGCCGACGCATGAGCACGTCAACCCCTGCGACCCGCGCACCCTCCATGCATTGGGGCCTGCTGGTCGCGGCCTCCGCCATCCTCATGGTCACCATGGGCGTGCGCCAGACTTCCGGCCTCTACGTCGACCCCATCCACCGCGGCACCGGCGTCAGCATCGTCGAAATCAGCTTTGCACTGGCCATCGGCCAGTTCGTCTGGGGCGCGGTGCAACCCGTGTTCGGGGCCGTCGCCGACCAGCGCGGCGCATTGCCTGTGCTCATCTTCGGTGCCCTGCTGCTGGCGGCCGGGCTGCTGCTGGCGCCGCTGCTGACCAGCCCGCTGGGCATGACCTTCACCCTCGGCCTGCTGATGGCCGCCGGTGCCGGCGCCGGTAGCTTCTCGGTCCTGATCGGCGCCACCGCCCATCGCCTGCCAGCGGAAAAGCGGTCGTTCGCCGCCGGCCTCATCAATGCCGGCGGCTCGCTGGGCCAGTTCGTGTTCGCGCCGCTGGTCCAATGGATCATCGGCACCGCCGGCTGGGCACGGTCCATGATCACCATGGCGGTGATCACCCTGCTCTCGGTGCCCTTGGCCTGGCCGCTGCGACGTCGCGCGGGCGACCATGCGCCCACCGCCGGCGCCACCGATGAAGGCGGGCTGCGCGCGCAGTTGCGCGTCGCGGTGCGCGATCGCAGCTACTGGTATCTCCATCTGGGCTTCTTCACCTGTGGTCTGCACATCGCCTTCCTGGTCACCCATCTCCCCGGCGAGATCGCGCTGTGTGGCCTCTCGCCCACCGTCGCCTCATCCTCCATCGCGCTGATCGGGCTGTTCAACGTCGCCGGCAGCCTGATCGTCGGCGCCCTCGGCCAGCGCTACCGCATGAAGTACCTGCTGTTCTGGATGTACGCCAGCCGCGCCGTGATGATCGGGGTCTACCTCGTTGCGCCGCCCACCCCACTCACCTTCTACGTCTTCTCCGCCGCGCTCGGCTTCACCTGGTTGGCGACCGTTCCGCCCACCGCCGGCCTGGTCGGCAAGCTGTTCGGCCCGCGCTACCTCGGCACCCTGTTCGGCCTGACCCTGCTCTCGCACCAGTTGGGCGGTTTCTTTGGTGCATGGCTCGGCGGCCTGGCGCTGGCGCACACCGGCAACTACCTGTGGATGTGGTACGCCGACATGGGCCTGGCCGTGCTCGCCGCGTTGATCAATCTACCCATCCGCGAAGCCCGCATGGGCGGCTGTCACGGCGTGCCCGCGCCGCGCTGAGCTCACCCGCCCTCGACATTGCCCAGCGCGCGCCAACCCGCGCGTGCCAAAACCGACGCCCCCCCTTCCGCGCCGGACAGTTGTGTCCGATGATGCGCGCATGCCTACCCAACGTGCCGACGCGGCCGCCCGCCGTGCCCAGATCCTCGACGCTGCCGATGCCGTGTTCGGCCAACACGGCGTGACCGCCCCGTTGGACCTGGTGGTCGAGCGTGCCCAGGTCGGCCGGGCCACGCTGTACCGCAACTTCCCTGACCGTGCCGCCCTGGTGGAGGCGCTGCTGCAGCGCACCGTCAACCGCATCGCGCGCCAGGTGCAGACCCTCGGCGACCGCGACGATGCACTGTTCGAAGTGCTGGAAGGGATGGCGAACCGGATCGTGCAGTCGCCGGCATTATCGGACTACTGGCGCGCGGTGGATCCGGATCAGATCCCGATCCGGGCCGCGCGCGAAACGATCTTCGAACTGCTGCGCGAACCGATTGCCCGTGCGGTGGCCGCAGGTCTGTGCCGCCCCGATCTGGAAACGACGGACATTTCACTCATCTCAGGCATGCTGGGAGCCGCGCTGCGTGGCAAGACGCGTGACGAACGCGCCCGGCTGGCCACGCGCGCCCTGCAATTGCTGCGTGGCGGATTGCGGGGGCCTGCCGACGGGGAGGGATGATGCCGCAGTACCTCAAGCCGGTTCCGGACTGGGAGGAGCACGAAAAACCGACCCTGCCGGGCTCGGCTTCGATGCCGTGGCATCCGCCGCACCGCCGCCTCGCCTATGCGCTGGTGGCGCTGCTGGTCGGGATCACCGGCGGCCTGGGCAATGCGCTGGTCAGTGCCAACCTGCCGTTCCTGCAGGGCCAGCTCGGGCTCACCCCGGCGCAGGGCAGCTGGCTGGTGGCCGCGTATGCCATGGTCAACGTCACCGCCAACCTGCTCGCCTTCAAGTTCCGCCAGCAATACGGCATCCGCCTGTTCGCCGAGATCGGGCTGGGCCTGTATGCCGCGCTGGCGGTACTGCATCTGTTCGTCGGCACCTTCGAAACCACCGTGCTGATGCGCGCGGCCAGCGGCTTCGCCGGTGCGGCCTGCAGCACCTTGGGCACGCTGTACATGCTGCAATCGCTGCCGCGCAAATACACCGGCAATCTGCTGGTGATCGGCGTGGGCATCTCACAGCTTGCGGTGCCGATCGCGTGGCTGGTCTCGCCCGGCCTGGTGGACACCGGGCAGTGGCACAACCTGTATCTGTTCGAGGCCGGGCTGGCACTGTGCGCGTTCGCCGCCGTGGTGGTGCTCAAGCTCCCGCCGGGGGCACAGATCAAGGCGTTTGAACCGCTCGACTTCCTCACCTTCGCGCTGCTCGCTCCCGCCGTCGGCCTGCTGGTTGTCGTGCTGGCGCAGGGCTACACCCGCTGGTGGCTGGATACGCCGTGGCTGGGCTGGGCACTGGTCGCCTCGATCGCGCTGTCCACCACCGCCTTCATCATCGAGCACTACCGCCGCAACCCGCTGCTGCAGACGCGCTGGCTGGCCAGCCTGCCGGTGATGCACTTCATCATCGGTGCGTTCCTGATCCGCTTCCTGACCACCGAGCAGTCCTATGGCGTGGTCGGCCTGATGCGCACGCTCGGCATGGGCCCGGACCAGATGCGCCCGTTGTTCGCGGTGATCCTGGCCGGCGTGATCACCGGCATGGCCGCCAGCTCGCTCACCTTCGGCCCGAAGCGACTCATACCGCAGTTGTTGATGGCCATCCTGCTGCTGGGCAGCGCGGCCCTGCTCGACCAGAGCCGTACCAGCCTGGATCGCCCGCACGACTTCTTCGCCAGCCAGTTCCTGGCGTCCGTCGGCGCCGGCATGTTCATGGGGCCGCTGATCATGCTTGGCATCACCCAGGCGTTGAAGCAGGGCGTGGACCACATGATCACCTTCCTGGTCACGCTCTCCATCACCCAGACCCTGGGTGGCCTGGCCGGCTCGGCCGTGCTGGGCACCTACCAGCTGCACCGCGAGCAGGTGTATTCCGGTGCGCTAGTCAGCCAACTGGATCCGGCCGACAACGTGGTTGCCCAGCGCTTGAAACAGCAACAGCAGCTCTACGCCAGGCTGATCACCGACCCGGTGCAGCGCAGCGCGCAGGGCACCGCGCAACTGGCGCAGATCACCCGCCGCGAAGCCAACGTGCGCGCGTTCAATGACGTGTTCGCGCTCAGCGGCCGCGTCGCGCTGGTCTTCCTTGGCTGGTTGCTGCTGCTGGCGGTGCGCACCGCCGTGCTCAAGCAATGGCGCAAACGCCACGCGCCGACACCTCCCCTTTCCGCGCCGACGCCTGGCAGCGTCGCGCCCCGATGAGCCCGCCCATGTCGACCCAACCCCCGCACGACGATACCGCCCCGGAGAACGTCAACCCACCGCCGCCGACCGATGCTGCGCCCGCCCCTGCGCCGCCGCCCGCGGCGGCCCCCTCGGGCGTGCCCAAGTACCTCAAGCCGAGCCTGCGTGCTGTGATCATCATGATCGTGATCGCCCTGATCGGCATCGCGCTGATCCTGCGCGCCTGGTCACTGTGGCCGTTCGAGACGTCCCGGGTGACCACCGACAACGCCTACGTGCGCGGCCAGATCACCGTGCTCGCGCCGCAGGTCAACGGCTATGTGACCGAGGTGCTGGTCAAGGACTTCCAGCACGTCAAACAAGGCGAGCCGCTGCTGCGCATCGACGACCGCATCTACCGCGAGAAAGTCGTCCAGGCCGAAGCCGATCTGGACAGCGCCAAGGCCGCGCTGGCCAACTCCGATCAATCCCAGGCACAGAACCGCGCGCAGATCCAGGCCGCGCAGGCCAACCTGTCTGCCGGCCAGGCCGAGCTCTCGCGCTCGCGTACCGAACTCAAGCGCTACGAAGAACTCGCCGACCAGCAACTGGTCGCCCTCAACGACCGTGACAAGTTCCGCACCACCACGCAATCGGCGCAGGCCAGCGTGCTGCAGTCGCAGGCCCAGATCCGCATCGCCGAGGAAACCCTGACCTCCACCCAGGTTGCCCGCAAAGGCCTGGAAGCCCGCGTCGAGACGGCCCAGGCCCAGCTGGAACTGGCGAAGATCGATCTCGCCAACACGGTGATCCAGGCGCCGCGCGACGGTCAGGTCAGCGAAGCCTCGGTGCGCCTGGGCCAATACGTCACCGCCGGCTCGCAGCTGCTGTTCCTGGTGCCCGATGCCTTGTGGGTGGTCGCCAATTTCAAGGAAGGCCAGACCTGGAAGATGCGCATCGGCCAACCGGCCACCTTCTCCGTGGATGCCTTCGATGGCCAGAAGCTGCACGGCCACATCGAACAGATCGCCCCGGCCACCGGCTCGGAGTTCAGTGTCCTGCGTCCGGACAACGCCAGCGGCAACTTCACCAAGGTCGTCCAGCGCCTGCCGATCCGCATTTCCATCGACCCCGATCAGCCGCTGGCACCGCGCCTGCGTCCGGGCATGTCGGTGATCGTCAAAGTGGATACCGCTGCGGAAGGGCGCGAGCCGACCGATGCGACGCCGTGAAACGAAAACGCCGCGCAGATGCGCGGCTTTTCAACATCAACAGCGTACCGACCAACGGTCGGTACCTACCCCGCACAGCGCGCGCACAGGCCATGCACTTCCAGCGTCTGCGCCTGCGGCTGGAAACCGAGCTCCTTCGCCCGCTTCTCCAGCTGGCTGACAATCTCCTTGTCCTCCAGCTCCACCGCATTGTGGCAACTGTTGCAGATCAGGAACGGCACCGAATGCTGCGCACTGCTCGGATGGTGGCACGCCACGAACGCATTCACCGATTCCAGCTTGTGCACGAAGCCATTGGCCATCAGGAAATCCAGCGCCCGGTACACCGTCGGCGGGGCGTCGGCACCGACGCCCTTGCCGTTGCGCACCCACTCCAGCAATTCGTACGCCTTCACCGGCTTGCCGGCCTCGGCAATCAGGCGCAGTACGTTCGCGCGGATCGGCGTCAGCCGCAGCCCGCGTTCCGAGCACACGCGCTCGACCACCTTCACGAAGTCGGAGGCGTCGTGAACGTGATGGTGCGGAGCGGTACAAGCGGTTTTTGCGGACATGCGCGGTCTCCTGTGGTCAGGCCGTCGGTACTTTAGTGAGTGCGACCTCGATGCGTTTCAAGGCCTCTTCACGCCCGGCCAGGAACACCGTCTGTGAAATGTCCGGGCTGACCTGGGTGCCGGTGATGGCCACGCGCAGCGGCTGGGCCACCTTGCCCATGCCGATCTCAAGCGCCGTCGCCACGTCATGCAGTGCCGCCGAAACGCTCTCCACCGTCCACTCCCCGGCCGCGCCCAACAGCTCGCGGGCCTTGCCCAGCGCCAGTTCCGCGCCCGGCTTGAAGTGCTTGGCCACCGCGGCCTCGTCGTATTCGGTCAGCGGCTGATACCAGACCACCGCCTTCTCGGCCATTTCCTTCAGCGTCTGCACGCGGTCGCGCAGTGCGACCACCACGTCGGCCGGCGCCGGACCGGCGTTCAGGTCCAGGCCCAGCTTGTTCAGCTGGTAGACCAGGTGCGGAGCGATGTCGGCCGGTTGTTCGGTCTTCAGGAAGTGCTGGTTGACCCAGCCCAGCTTGGCCATGTCCAGGCGCGCGGCCTTGGAATTGCAGTTGGTCACATCGAACAGATCGATCAGTTCCTGGCGGCTGAACAGCTCCTGGTCGCCATGCGACCAGCCCAGGCGGGCCAGGTAGCTGAGCAGTGCGTCCGGCAGGTAGCCGACGTCCTTGTACTGCATCACGTCGGCCGCACCGGTGCGCTTGGACAGCTTCGCGCCCTGCTCGTCCAGGATCATCGGCATATGGCCGAACTTCGGCACGGGGGCGCCGATGCCCTCGTACAGATTGATCTGGCGCGGGGTGTTGTTGATGTGGTCGTCGCCGCGGATGACCTCGCTGATGCGCATGTCCCAATCGTCCACCACCACCGCGAAGTTGTAGGTGGGGAAACCGTCCGGGCGGAAGATGACCATGTCGTCCAGCTCGCTGTTGGCGATCTCGATGCGGCCCTTGATCAGGTCGTCGAACACCACCGTGCCCTCGAGCGGATTCTTGAAGCGGATCACGCGGTTCGGGTCGTCCTTGTACGGCAGGCCCAGCTCACGCGCGGCGCCGTTGTAACGCGGCTTTTCCTGCTTGGCCATGGCGGCCTCGCGCATCGCGTCCAGCTCTTCCCTGGTCTCGTAGGCGTAGTAGGCCTTGCCATCGGCGACCAGCTGCTCGGCCACTTCCAGATAGCGGGCCACGCGCTGGGTCTGGTAGATCGGGCCTTCGTCATAGCCCAGGCCCAGCCACTCCATCGCCTCCAGGATCGCGTCGATCGCGCCCTGGGTGCTGCGCTCGCGGTCGGTGTCTTCGATGCGCAGCACGAATTCGCCACCACGGTGACGGGCCTCCAGCCAGCAGTACAGCGCCGTGCGGGCGCCACCAATGTGCAGGTAGCCGGTGGGACTGGGGGCAAAACGGGTGCGGCAGGTCATGGAGGGCTCAGGGCGGGAAACGGAATCCCGGCAATTTTACCCCGCCCCGGCCGCAAACCGGGCACTCCTTGCCCGGCATGGCGTGGGCGGCCATTTCCCGGCGGCCCACGCGGCAGCCTTCAGGGCGTCAGCAACGGCTTGCGCGGCAGCTTTTCATCGCGCATCGCCGCGTTGTAGACGAACGAGGCCACGATGGCGGCGGCCTGCTTCAGGTCCTCCGGCTCGGCGTGGTCCCAGGTGTCCAGGTTGCTGTGGTGGACGTTGGTGAAGTAGTCCAGGCGGTCCTGAATGAACTGGAACCCGGGCAGGCCAACGCGATCGAACGCGATGTGGTCGGTGCTGCCGGTGTTGCGGGTGGCCACGGTGGTCGCGCCCACGTCATGGAACGGGGCCAGCCACGCTTCGAAGATCGGCACCGCGGCCAGGTTCTCCTGCGCGTAGATGCCGCGGAAGCGGCCCGAGCCGTTGTCCATGTTGAAGTACGCCGAGAACTTGTCGTAATCGCGCTGGCGCTGCAGGGCGCCGGTGGGTTCACGCATCGAGGCCGGCAGCTTGAGCTGCGCCGGGTCGGTCGGCTCGGGGTAGCGCGCGAAGTGCTTGGACACGTAATCCTGGGAGCCGATCAGCCCCTGCTCCTCGCCACTCCACAGCGCCACGCGGATCGTGCGCTTGGGCTTGGCGCCAACCGCCTTGAGGATGCGCATGGCTTCCATCATCACCGCCACGCCGGCAGCGTTGTCGGCTGCACCGGTGCCGGTGTGCCAGGAATCCATGTGCGCGCCGAGCATCACGATCTCATCGGCCTTGCCGCTGCCGCGGATCTCGGCCAGCGTGTTGTAGCCCGGCTGGTCCTGCGTATCGGTGAAACGGGCCTCGACATTCACGCGCAGCTTGACCGCCTGCTTCTGGTCGACCGCCCGCACCAGCTGGTTGTAGTGCTCGGCCATCATCGCCAGCTCGGGCACGCCGACCGGTTCGCCCGCCTTGCGTGAGCCACCGCCGCCGACGCGGATGATGCCGTTGTCCCAGCCGCTGATGCTGATCGTGGCCAGCACGCCCTGCTCGGCGAAGAAGGCGTTGGTGGCACGGGTCAGTTCCTGCTTCTCCAGGAACTCCTTGGCCTTCTTGGCACGGTCGGCCTTGGCATCGGCGACGTCCTTGGGCACCGCGAACACCTGCAGCTCGGCCAGGCCGGCGTCATCGTGGCGGTGCGAATCGGCCTTGGTGGCCCGTTCGTAGTCGCGTGCATCATTGAGTAGCAGGATCTTGCCGGCGATCTTGCCCTTGTACTGATCCAGATCGGCGAGCTTCTTGATCTCGACCTTGATCACCTCGCCCTCGACCGGGCCGTTGGTGCCCGGGGTCCAGGCCTTCGGCAGCGCATACAGCGGCGCCACGCGCGGGCTCAGCAGTTCCACGCTGGCGTTGCTGAACTCCCAGCCGCGGCCGAACGCATCGAAGGCCTCGTCATGGACGTTGACCAGGCCCCACTCGTTGAACTTGCTGCGGGTCCAGGTATTGGCCTCGCCCATCGCGGGCGAATTGGTCAGGCGCGGGCCGATCTGCTCGGTCAGATGGCTGAAGGTCGCCATCACCTGCGACCGGTGGAAGGCTTCCTGGCGGATGCGGCTGACCATGTCCAGGTCCACCGTTTCCTTCGTCTGTGCATCGGCGACGCCACTCAATGCCAATGCCACGCTCAACATGCCCCACTTGAACACGATTACCCCCGCCTCTCGGCCAGACCACGAACAATCCCCGAGTCTATCGGGCGTGGTCCCGGTGCCCCCGGGCCAAGAGTCATGGTCACGCCATCCAGCCGTACCAGAGCTGGCCACGGGCAGGCAGTACCAGCAACCAGCGGCTGCGGTCTTCCGAGGCGCTGGCGTAGACCGCCGCATGCACCGGCCAGTCCGCGGGCAACCCGCGGATGCCGACCTCACGCAACGCCTGTGCACCCTCACGCCACGGCCGATAGTCGCCACAC
>DMZT01000056.1 GCA_003484865.1 Stenotrophomonas sp. | reverse complement strand
GACCTGCTCGATGCCGGCGGCCTGTTCCTTGGTCGCGGCGGCAATGTCGCTCATCAGCTGATTGGTGCGCGAGCTGGCCTGGGTCAGGCGGGCGATCGCCGCTTCGGACTGCACGGTGACGCTCAGCCCGGTCTTGACCTTGCTGCTGGACTCATCGATCAGGTCTTTGATCTCCTTGGCCGCCGTGCCGGCGCGCTGCGCCAGCGTGCGTACCTCGGTCGCCACGACCGCGAAGCCGCGTCCGTTCTCACCGGCACGGGCCGCTTCAACGGCCGCGTTCAGGGCAAGGATGTTGGTCTGGAAGGCGATGCCGTCGATCACCGAGGAAATCTCGGCGATACGCGCCGAGGACTGGTCGATCTCGCTCATCACCGCGGCCATCTGCGCGATCGCCTGCTCGGTCGCCTTGACCGCCGCACCCGCCGCATGGGCTTCATGGTCAGCCTGGTTGGCCAGCTCGGCGTTCTGCCGGACCGTGGAGGTCAGCTCCTCCATCGAGGCCGCCGCTTCCTCCAGGTTGGCTGCCTGCTGCTCGGTCCGGCGCGACAGGTCATGGTGGCCGGCCGCCAGTTCCTGCGCGGCATCGTTGATGCTGCCGGCCGCGCCCTGGATCTGCTGCACGATACCGGTCAGCTGCACCGCGGTGACATTGGCATCGTCGCGCATCTGCGCGAACACACCTTCGTAGTGGCCATCCATCCGCGAGGTCAGATCGCCGGTGGAGATCGCGCGCAGCACCTGCGACAGGTCGGCGATGCTGGCCTGCGAGCTGGCCATCATCCCGTTGAGCTGGGCGACCATCGCGCGGAACTGGAACTGGAACGCCGGCGCATCGCCGCGCACGGAGAAGTCGCCGGCACGGGCAGCCGAGGCCAGTGTCTCGATCTGCTGGTTGATCGCCATCAGGCTGGCCTTGACGGTGGCCATGGTGGTGGTCAGCACGGCCTTCTCGCCCGGGTAGCTGTCCAGATCACGGCTCAGGTCGCCGATGGCGTAGCGCTGCATCACCTCGACCATGTGGAACTCGACGGCCACGTGCGAACCGACCAGCTCGTTGGTGGCGCGGATCATCCGACCGAAGTCGCCCGGGAAGGCCGTTTCGTCCATGCGATGGCTGATGGCACCGGCCTCATGCTGGCGGGCCATGTCCAGCTGCGCGGTGATCGCGCCCTGGACGCTCTGGCGAACGGTGGCCATTGCGTTGCCGAGCTGGGTGATCTCATCGCGGCCGCCCAGATGGACGTCATGGGCCAGATCACCCTTGGCCATCCGGGTGGCCAGGCCGACGGCGCGCGCCAGCGGACCGGTCAGGCTGCGCCCGATCAGCACGGAGGCGGCGATGCCGACCACCAGCGCGATCGCGCCCAGCACCAGCAGCTGCAGCAGGGTCCGCTCGCCCAACCGGATCGCTTCGGCAGCGGCCTGGCGGCTTTCCTTTTCCTCGTAGACCACGCCATCGCTGAGCGCCTGGTTCCAGCCATTGGCAGCGGCCTGCACGGCGCCCAGGGTGAGGGCCGTGGCAGCGGCAACATCGCCCTGCTGCAGCTGTTCGCTCATCTGCTTGTTGAGCGGACGCGCCACCGCGCGGGCGGCCGCGATGGCGTCACCGACGGCCTTGTCTTCCGGCTGCGCGGGCAAGGCCTGGTAGGCGGCCCAGCTGGCTTCATAGCGCGCGACCAGCGCGGCGATGCGCGCCTCATCCTCGGCCAGACCGGCGCCCTGGCGGAGCAGCATCTCCCGGCGCACGACCATCATCTGGTTGTTGGCATCGAGCATGTCCGAGAGCAGCCGCACCTTGGCCACGTTGACCTCGACCACCTGCTGCATCGCGCGCTTCTGTACCGCGCTACCGGTGGCGCCGGTGGCGACGACGGCCGCGACCAGCAGCAACAACAGGCCAAAGCCCATACCTAGACGCCAGACAACGCTGACCTTCCGCAAAAATTCCATGAGACATCCGAAAAACGTGGGGGGTGGGCTGGTATCGGCGTCAGACCCAGCGCCTTGACCGACGGCCGTGAGCCCGCTGTGAATGGATTCACATAACCTCGGCGTTGCTCCCGCGTCGCCGCTCAGCCCCCCGTCAGGGTTTTCACGGCAAGTGCGCACGCCCGGCAGGCATGGTGGAAACACGTTCCCGCTGGAGTTGCCGATGTCCCTTCGCCTGCACCGTATCGCCCGCCTCACCGCGCTCGCCCGCGCCCTGGGGGTCTGCTCCGGTTGGGCGGTCGCACAGACGGCACCCGCGCCCGCCGCGATCCCGGACGCCGACGCGACGCCGCTGGCGACCGGGCCACGCTCGGATCTGCATGCGCAGGTGCTGCTGGACCGCGCGCACTTCTCCCCCGGCCAGATCGATGGCGAGCGCGGCTCCAACCAGAAGCGCGCCGTGTCCGGCTTCCAGGCCGCCCGCGGGCTGAAGGTCAGTGGGGAGCTGGACGATGCCACCTGGCAGGCGCTGCAGCCCGATGCCGCCCCGCCGCTGGTGCGCTACACGCTCACCGCGGAAGACGTGGCCGGTCCGTTCCAGCCGGTGCCCCAGGGTCCGGCCGCGCAGGCCAAGCTGAAAACCCTGGGCTTCGGTTCGATCGAAGAAGCGCTGGGCGAACGCTTCCACGCCTCCCCCGAGCTGTTGAAGACGCTCAATCCCGGCGTCGACCTGGGCAAGGCCGGCAGCGTGATCCAGGTGCCCAACATCGCGGCCGCCCCGCTGCCGAAGGCCAGCAAGCTGGTGATCGACAAATCCGACTCCACGCTGCGGCTGTTCGATACGGACGGCAAGGTCTACGCGCAGTTCCCGGTGTCCTCGGGAAGCAAGCATGACCCGCTGCCGATCGGGAAATGGAAGATCCTCGGCATCTCCCGCGATCCCACCTTCCACTACAACCCCAAACTGTTCTGGGATGCCAAGGCGGGCGACAGCAAGGCGGTCCTGCCGCCGGGCCCGAACAATCCGGTCGGCGTGGTGTGGATCGACATCTCCAAGCCCCACTACGGCCTGCACGGCACGCCCGAACCCGGCCATGTCGGCAAGACCGAATCGCACGGCTGTGTACGCATGACCAACTGGGATGCGCTGCAGGTCGCCGCTGCGGTCGATGCCTCGGTACCGGTCGTGATGCAGGAGTAAGCCATGAAGACCTTTCGACTGCTGGCCGTGGGACTGGTGATCGGCGTGGTCGGTTACTGGCTGCTGGGGCCGGGCCCCTCATCCCGGCTCGGCGCCGCCGAACCGGCCAAGGTGGGCTCGGCCACGAGTTCGGCCCGTGCTGCGCTTGATGCCCCGCCGCCTACGCCGGCCACGACGCCGGTGCCCACCGGCACCTCAGCCACACCGCCCGCGCCGGACGCGGGAAGTGCCGCACCCGCACCCGCACCGGCGAGCGCGGCGGGCGCGCTGCTGCTGCCCGTGCAGGGCATCGGTGCCGATCAGCTGCAGGACACCTTCACCGATGCGCGCAGCGAAGGCCGCGTGCATGATGCGATCGACATCCTGGCGCCAAACGGGACGCCGGTGCTGGCCGTCGCAGACGGGACGGTGGAGAAACTGTTCGACAGCGTGCGGGGCGGACTGACGGTGTACCAGTTCGAACCAAGCGGCCGTTACTGTTACTACTACGCGCATCTGGACCGCTATGCCGATGGGCTGGCCGAGAAGAAGACGATCAAGCGCGGTGAGGTGATCGGCTATGTCGGCAGCACCGGCAATGCGAGTCCCGAGGCGCCCCACCTGCATTTCGAAATCCATGTACTGGGTCCGGAAAAGCAGTGGTGGAAAGGTGAATCAATCAATCCGTATCCCGTGTTGAAGGGGCAGCAGGCCCTTTGATCAACGCGCACCGGGGGGAGCGTCCCGGATCGCCCGCGCCAGTTGCCAGGCGCGCCCGCGCAGTGCATCCAGGCGCTCATTGAGTTCCCCCGCGTCTGCGCGCCACTGGAAGTGGCCGTTGCTGTAATCCATGCCCAACGCAACATCATTGTACGACCCCATGCCGCCATAGGCGCGCAGCACGCTCTCCGGCGCGCCTGGATCGCCCTGCTCAAGCTGGGTGATGACCCGCTGCATCCAGTCGGCCCAGTGGGTTTCCCCGTCGCCGCGCAACAGCGCTTCAAGCTCGGACACCACCGCATGCAACGCGCGATCCGCGCTGCTCATGCCGGTGGCCACGTGATCTTCAGACACCCGGTCTGCCCTGCTGATTGGTGAGGTGCACAGCATGCCATGGCCCCGCGCTGGCGGGCGTGGTCACTGCGGTCCGATGGCTGCGGGCAACCAGTAAAACTACTGGCGCGAATGCGGGAAATTGCCGTTGCCCCGCGGATCGACGCGGCGGACACTGCGTGCTGAAGGCATGCCCCCCTCCCCTGCGGTCTGGAGACACCTGTGATGATGCTCGCGCACCGCGTTGCCCTGCTCCTTCTTTGCGGCGCTGTCGCCGCAAGTGTTGCCGCGGCGCAGGATCTGCCCGCCACCGCGCCGGACCGTTTCGCGATGCTGGACCGCAATGGCGACGGCAAGGTCAGTCGCGATGAGTACGACGGAGATGCCTTCTTCCGCCTGGTCGATGCGGATCACAATTACCGGGTGAGCGTGGAGGAAGTGCAGGCGGTGCTCGGCCCGCAACGTGATGGCGAGTTCTCGGCCGCCGAATGGGTCCGCATCGCCGACCTCAACGGCGACGGCGAATTGAGTGCCGAGGAGATGCGTCGCTCATCGCAGATGCGTTTCCAGACCCTGGATGCCAACCACGCTGAGAATCTGGA
>DMZT01000199.1:4999-13517 GCA_003484865.1 Stenotrophomonas sp. | reverse complement strand
TTCGCGTTTGCCGACCAGGTCCGGGTCGAGCAGATCCTGAGCGACGGCGGCTGGGAGGATATCGAGCTGCTGCCGCTGGATGTCGTATGCCGCATCGACCGTGCGGATCTGGCGACGTACGTCTCGCTGCTCGGACCGGTCGGGAGCGCGCTGCGAAACGGCGACCTCGCCGCGGACGTCCGAACGCACGTGCTCGACGCGGTGCTGCATGCCTTCGAGCCGTTCGTCGACGGCGATTCGGTGACATTCACTGCCGCCTGCTGGGACGTGCGCGCCCGCGCGTGGTGACCGCCGGCCGGATCCACGCCATGCGCGGACGCCACCTTCGGACTGTCTAGCGCCTGGCCATCAGCGTGCTGGTCAGCAGCATCGCCACCCATGCCATGGCCGCCGCGGTCACGAATGCATACGCCGCGCCATCGCCATAGGCTTGGCGCGCCACCAGTGTCAGGGTGTCGTGTGCAGCCCCGGACACGGACAGCTCGCCGGCCACCACGCGCTCGATCAGCGCCGGCGACCCTGCCTGCCCGGCCTCGGTCAGCGCCCCGCGGGCGGCGTCACGGACGTGGCTGGACAACACCGCGCCCAGCGTGGCGAACCCGATCAGGATGCCGGAGAAGCGCGCGGTGGTGCTGATGCCGGAGGCCATCCCGGCGCGGTCCGGCGGAATCACGCTCATGATCGCCTTCTGTGTTTCGCCGTTGAGCAGGCCACCGCCACTGCCGAGCACCCCCATCGCCAGCAGCAGGCCGAGATCGCTGTGTTGCCACAACGCCACCGCGATGCCCAGGTTGCCGATCACGGCAACGCCCAGGCCCAGCGCCAGGATCCGCCCGGAGGCCCACCGCGTCCCCAGCCGGCGCCCCACGAACGGAAGCAGCAGCATCGCCAGTGCGAACGGCAGCATGTGCACGCCGGCCTGCAGCACGCTGTCGCCGCGGGCGTTCTGCAGCAGCAACGGCAGCAACGATGCCATCACCTGTACGCAGGCGGCGTAGGCGAACATCGCCAGCACCGCACCGACCAGTGCCGGCGCGCGGAACAGGCGCAGATCCAGCATGGGCTGGGCGCGGCGCTGCTCGATCACGATGAAGCCTGCGCCCAACGCGGTGCCGGCCAGCAACCATGGCAGCACCGTGGCACTGCCCCAGCCCTCCACCGGGCCACGGATCAGCGCCCAGGTCCAGCACAGCATGCTGCCGGCGAACAGCAGCACGCCCGGCACGTCGATGCGGCGGCTGACCGGATCGCGCGACTCCGGCACGAAAGCCCAGCTCAGGCCCGCCAGCAGCAGGCACAGCGGAAGATTGATATGGAAGGCCCAGCGCCAACCCCACCAGGTCGCGATGGCGCCCCCGATCAGCGGGGCGAGCACCATGGTCAGGCCCATGATCGCGCCCCAGATTGCCCAGGCACGCGCACGCGAGGGCGCGCTCTGGTGCGCATGCCCGATCAACGACAGCGCCGGTGCCAGCATGAACGCGGCCGCAGCACCCTGCCCGGCCCGTGCCAGAGACAAGGCCATCGCGGTGCCGGCGATGCCGCACGCCACCGAGGTCAGCGCGAACAGGCTCAAGCCGACCAGGAACAGACGGCGACGCCCGATCCGATCGGCCAGGGTGCCGGCGGGCAGCAGCAGCGAGGCGAAGCACAGCACGTAGGCACTGACCACCCATTCGATGTCTGCGAACGAGGCCGACAGATCGTGGGCGAGGGTCGGCAGCACCACACCGACCACGTTGGTATCGAGCACGGTGAGCGCGCAGCCGGCCGAGCCGAGCAGCAGGACGGCATCCGCGCGGTGCGCGCCGGCACGGCTCATGGCAGCGCAATCCCCCGGGGTGTGGCGGCCCACCGGCTCACCCTTCGGCCGCCGCCAGCCGCACGCGAAGCTTCTCCACGATAGCCTGCTCGCTCATCGCATAGCCGTACACATCCTGCAGCTGCCCGTCAGCGCCGAGCAGGAACCAGGAGGCGGTGTGCTCGAACGTGGCCGCGTCACCCTCGCCGACGCGCCGATAACTCACGCCCAGGCTCTCGGCGATGGCGCGGGTACCGGCCTCGTCACCGGCCAGGCCCAGGAACGTGGTATCGAAGGCCGCCAGATACTCGCGCAGGTGCGCCGGCGTATCGCGCTGCGGGTCGACCGTCACGAAGACGACCTGCAGGTGCTCTGCCGCCGGGCCCAGCAGCCGCTTGATCTGAACCGCTTTGACCAGGCTCAGCGGGCACACTTCGGGGCAATGGGTGAAGCCGAAGAACAGCAGGGTCGGCGTGCCCTGCAGATCGCGGATGGCAAGCGTACGCCCGTCGCTGCTCGCAAGCTTGACCGCCCCGAGTGCCGCCTGGCCCATCACCGGCGCCTGGCCGTCGGCGCAGCCGGCCAGCAGTCCCAGTGTAAGCAGGCACGCGGCCGCCCAGCGCGTCACTTCACCGCCCCGTGCGGCACCAGGCCATCGCGCACACTGAAGTCCACCACCTGCGCTGCGCTGCGGGCAAACTGCAGCGTCACCCGTACCGTCTGGCCGGCCGACAACGGCCGCTTCGGCTTCAGCAGCATCAGGTGGTACCCCCCGGGCTGCAGCGCCAACGTCTGGCCGCCAGGCAACGCCAGGCCATCGGGCAGCGCCTGCATGCGCATCACTTCCCCGTCCATGCGCATGGCATGGATCTGCACCTCGGCAAACGCCGAGGACGCGGCCGACAGCAGCCGGTCCTCGCCGCCGCCGTTATGCAGCTGCACATAGCCGGCGGCCACGTTGGCCGCCGGTGGTGGCAGGCGCACCCACGGATCGCTGACCGACACCGTTGCCGCGGTGTGGGCCTGCGCGGCCGCAGCCACCACCGGCATCACGGAACACGTCAACAGCAGACCGGCAGCCAGGACACCCGAGCGTGACCCGCTCATGGCGTGCCCGACATCTGCATCGGCATCATGTTGAGGTTGGCGTTGTGCATCACCCACAGCGAGCCGGCCACCACGATGGCGATCAGGAACGCGGTGCACAGGAAGATGCCGGTGTTCTCGCGCTGGCTGCGCCCTGCCCCGATATGCAGGAACAGCACCAGCTGGGCGACCAGCTGCACCACGCACAGCACCACGATGGCGGTCAGGCGCAGCGGCTGCGGCACCAGATCGGTCATGACCACGCCGAACGAGGCACCGGTGAGCACCAGGCACAGCAGCAGGCCGAGGAGGTAGCCCTTCAGGGTGGCGTGGCCGCCACCGTGATCGGCATCAGGCGCGTTCGCGCTCATACAAACTCCCTCAGGTAGACGAAGGTGAACACACAGATCCAGATCAGATCCAGGAAATGCCAGAACAGGCTCAGGCAGGCCAGGCGGCGACGCACGATGCCGTCCAGGCCGAACTTAAGCACCTGGTGGATCATGATCGCCAGCCACAGCAGGCCGAAGGTGACGTGCAGGCCGTGGGTGGCCACCAGCGTGAAGTACGCCGACAGATATGCACTCACGTCCGGGGTGGCGCCTTCATGGATCAGCTCGGCGAACTCATACAGCTCCATGCCGATGAAGACCGCACCGAGCACACCGGTCACGGCCAGCCAGCCCACCACCTGGTTGCGCTTGCCGGCCTGCATGCCGAGAATCGCCAGGCCAAAGGTGAAGCTGCTGAGCAGCAGCACCACCGTTTCGGAGAGCACGAAGCCCAGCTTGAACAGTTCCTTGCCACTGGGGCCATCGGCCGTCCCGTTGAGCAGCACGCCAAAGGTGGCGAACAGCACCGCGAAGATCAGGCAGTCGCCCATCAGGTACATCCAGAACCCGACGACGGTCTTGTTGCCGTCGTCGTGGTGCTCATGGGCGTGGTCGTGGTGACCGGCCGTGAGCTGCCCGTGCTGCGTGGCAGCGGTCAGGGTATCCCCGCTCATGCCTTGGCTCCTTCCATCTGCGCGAAGTGCGCGTCTTCGATGCGCTTCACCTCCGCGGCGGGCACGTAGTAGTCCACATCACGGTCATACGAGCGCAGCACGAAAGTCGCGATCACACCGATCAGGCCGATGCCGGCCAGCACCCACATGTGCCAGACCAGGGCGAAGCACAGCACCAGGCTGAACACCGAGATCACCACACCCGACGCGGTATTGCGCGGCATGTGAATGTCCTCGTAGGTGTCCTGGCGCTGCCAGGCACGGCCGTGCTGCTTGTCGTCCCAATGCTGTTCCAGCGAGGTGATCGCGGGGAGCTTGGCGAAGTTGTAGAACGGCGGTGGCGAAGACGTCGCCCACTCCAGGCTGCGCGCATTCCACGGGTCGCCGGTGAGATCCATGTTGGCCTTGCGGTCACGCACGCTGACATAGAACTGGATGAACATCGCGGCGATACCGGCGGCGATCACCAGCGCACCGATGGCGGCCACGATCAGCCACGGCTGGTAGCCCTCCACCCCGTAGTGGTTCATGCGCCGGGTCATGCCCTTGAAGCCCAGCACGTACAGCGGCATGAAGGCCAGATAGAAGCCAACCAGCCAGCACCAGAACGAAATCTTGCCCCAGCGCTCGTTGAGGGTGAAGCCGAACGCCTTCGGGAACCAGAAGCTGATCCCGGCCAGGCAGCCGAACACCACGCCGCCGATGATCACGTTATGGAAGTGCGCGATCAGGAACAGGCTGTTGTGCAGCACGAAATCCGCGCCCGGGATCGCCAGCATCACGCCGGTCATGCCGCCCAGCGCGAAGGTGACCATGAAGCCGATGGTCCACAACGTCGACGAGTGGTAGCGGATCCGGCCGCGGTACATGGTGAACAGCCAGTTGAACAGCTTCACCCCGGTGGGGATCGAGATGATGGAGGTCATGATGCCGAAGAAGGCATTGACGTTCGCACCCGAGCCCATGGTGAAGAAGTGGTGCAGCCACACGAAGAACGACAGGATGCCGATCGACGAGGTCGCATAGACCATCGAGCGGTAGCCGAACAGCGGCTTGCCCGAGAACGTGGCGATGATCTCCGAGAACGCGCCGAAGCACGGCAGGATCAGCACGTAGACTTCCGGGTGGCCCCAGATCCAGATCAGGTTGACGTACATCATGGCGTTGCCGCCGGCGTCGTTGGTGAAGAAGTGCATCCCGAAGTAGCGGTCCATGGTCAGCAGCGCCAGGGTCGCGGTCAGCACCGGGAAGATCGCCACGATCAGGATGTTGGTGATCAGCGCGGTCCAGGTGAACACCGGCATCTTCATCAGGTCCATGCCCGGTGCACGCATCTTGAGGATGGTGACGATGAAGTTCAGGCCGGTCAGCGTGGTGCCGATGCCGGAGACCTGCAGTGACCAGATGTAGTAGTCCACGCCCACCGTGGGGCTGTACTCGATCCCGGACAGCGGCGGATAGGCGACCCAGCCGGTCGCGGCGAAATCGCCGACGAACATCGACAGCATCACCAGCACCGCGCCGACCGCAGACAGCCAGAAACTGAGCGAGTTGACGAACGGGAACGCCACGTCGCGCGCGCCGATCTGCAGCGGCACCACGATGTTCATCAGGCCCACGATCAGCGGCGTGGCCACGAAGAAGATCATGATCACGCCATGCGCGGTGAAGATCTGGTCGTAGTGCTCCGGCGGCAGGTAGCCGGCACTGTCATTGGCCGCGATGGCCTGCTGGGCGCGCATCATCAGCGCATCGGCGAAGCCGCGCACCAGCATGACCAGGGCCAGGATGATGTACATCACGCCGATCTTCTTGTGGTCCACCGAGGTGATCCACTCGGTCCAGATGTAGCCCCACTTCTTGTAATACGTGATGGCCGCGACGATCGCCACGCCCAGCAGCAGCGAGCCCACCAGCGCCGACATGATGATCGGGTCGTGGTAGGGAATCGCTTCGAGGTTCAACTTTCCAAGCACAATCAGTTCTCCGCGGAACGGCTGGCAGACGCGGCCAGGCTTACGAGTTGGGATTTCGCGCCGGGTTCTTCGCCGGGCAGGCAGATCTCGTCGTCGGGCATGCCGCCGTAACGGCGCAGGATGCTGTCGAACAGTCCGGTATCCACGCTGGCGAAGCGCTGCATCGGCGCACCGTGGGTCGGCTTCTCCAGTTCGGCCAGGCGGGCCTGGTCCAGGTGCTGGGCGGTGCCGCGCGACTGCGCCAGCCACTGCGTGAAGTCCGCCTCGGTCATCACCCGCGCGTCGAATTTCATATCCGAGAAGCCCGAACCGCTGTACGCGGACGACATGCCGGCATAGGTGCCCGGCGTGTGGCCGATCAGGTGCAGACGGGTCTGCATCGCGGGCATGGTGTAGACCATGCTGCCCAGCTGCGGCACGAAGAAGGCATTCATCATTGACTCGGAGGTCAGCTTGAACGCCACCGGCGTATTGACCGGCATCACCAGCTCATTGACCGTGGCCACGTTGTGGTCCGGGTAGATGAACAGCCATTTCCAGTTGAGCGAGACCACTTCCACGCGCAGCGCGGGCTTGTCCGACGCGATCGGGCGGTAGGGATCCAGCGCGTGGGTGCTCTTCCAGATCAACACGCCGAGCACCACCACGATCAGGCACGGAATCGTCCACACCACCACTTCGATCGCGGTGGAGTGCGACCACGTGGGGGCGTAGGTCGCCTTCTTGTTCGACTCGCGGTAGTGCCACGCGAAGTACAGCGTGAGGATGATCACCGGGATCACCACCAGCAGCATCAGGCCGGTGCAGACCAGGATCAGCTGCATTTCCTGCTCGGCGATGCTGCCCATGGGGTTGAACAGCTCCAGGTTCTTGCACCCTGTGAGCAATGGCAGCAGCGCTGCCAGGCCGAACCAGCGTCCGGCGCGGGCTCGACCGGCCGGGGTGGCGCGGCGAGCGGGATGTGTAGCGGGGTTCATGCGTGACGGCCCTTCCAACGCAGTGCCGGGCCGGGCGGCCCGGATCATGAGAAGTGGCGAACACCCCCCTGCATGACCGATATGCATGGGGGGTGCCCGCCGCAGCCGCGTACGTTAGGCAACGACATGATCCATACATGATGCGACACACTGTCGCAGCCCGGCCCTGCGCCGCGCGTACCATGCGCGCATGGAATGGAGCCCCCTCATCGCCGACGGCCACGGGCCGATCTACCTGCGCATCGTGCAGGCGCTGGAACGTGCCGTCTGGTCCGGTGCGCTGCGCCCGGGTGAGCGCCTGCCCGCACAGCGCGCGCTCGCCGCCGAACTCGGCGTGGACCTGACCACCATCACCCGCGCGTTCACCGAGGCACGCAAACGCGGATTGATCGATGCGCGCGGCCCGCTCGGCTCGTTCGTCGCGCCGCCGCAGGTGGAGCTCACCCAGCTGGTCGACCTGAGCATGAACCTGCCGCCCAGCCCCGGCGGCGGCCAGGTCGCCGACGTGTTGCGGCGTGGCCTGTCGTCCGTGCTGACCCGCAGCGATGCGGACAATCTGATGACGTATCACGTGGGCGGTGGCAGCCGCGCCGATCACCGGGCGGCCCAGCACTGGCTCAAACCGATCCTCGGCAAGGTCGATGCCGATACGCTGGTCGTCACGGAAGGCGCGCAGGCGGCGCTGTCTGCCCTGCTGCTGGCGTTGACCGACGCCGGCGACACGATCCTGTGCGAGCCCCTGGTCTACCCGGGACTGCTGCACGCCGCGCGGGTGCTGGAGCGGCGGCTGCACGTGGTCGAGTGCGACGCGCACGGCATGCGTCCAGACGCGCTGGCGCGCGCCGCGAAGCAGCAGGGCGCACGGCTGATCTATCTCAACCCGACCGCACAGAACCCCACCGCCCACACGATGCCGCAGGCACGCCGCGAGGCACTGGCCGAGGTGATCCGCGCGCAGCACCTGCTGCTGATCGAAGACGACCCCTACTGGCTGCTGCTGGAGGACGCCCCTGCCCCGCTCGCGCTGCTGGCACCGCAGCAGGCCTGCTACATCTCCACGCTCTCCAAGTGCCTCAGTCCGGGATTGCACACCGGTTTCGTGCGCCTGCCCGACGGCATGGACCGGCAACCGGTGCTCGATGCCCTGCGCGCGGTCAACCTGATGGCACCACCACTGATGAACGCCCTGGTGACGCAGCTGATCCTGGATGGCTCCGCGCAGGCCATGCTGAAACTGGTGCAGGACGAAGCGGCCGAACGACGCTATCTGGCGCGGTCGGCGTTGTCGCCGCGGTTCCTGCAGCATTGCGCGGGCGTGCACGCCTGGTGCCGTCTTCCCGCGCACTGGACCGATGCCAGCCTCACCCACGCCGCGCGCCTGCAGGGGCTGGGCATCGCACCGTCATCGGCGTTCACGCCCGACGGGGTGGCGATCAACGATGCGGTGCGGATCTCATTGGGCGCGGCCGCCAACCGGCAGGAACTGCACCGTGCGCTGCGCCAGCTGGATCAGCTGATGCATGTGGCGGCGGCGGAAAGCCCCGGCTGGACGGTGTGACGCCCGCCTTTCGGCACGCTCAGCCGGAAACGGCTTTGGCCTGCTTCCAGACGGCTTCAAACTGACTAGCAGTGATGGCGTCATCCGAATCCAGATCCAGCCAGGACAGCGGCT
>DMZT01000199.1:0-4864 GCA_003484865.1 Stenotrophomonas sp. | reverse complement strand
CCAGGACAGCGGCTGATCGGACAGCGGGAAGCGCTCATCGGCCTGCCCGGATTTGTCCGCCCAGACCAGCACGCTGCGGTAGCTTTCCACCTGCCGCACGATCACATCGCCCTGCGCCTCGAGGTAGATCGTGCCGTTGCCGATCTCGGATTCTGCGGGGTGTTTGTAGTGCTTGCGGGGCGTGCTCATGGCGGGGCGATATCTGGCAATGAAAATGGGGCCGGGGAATATACCTTGATCCGCCCCCTCCCCGTCGGCAATCGCCGCCCGGGGACGGGGTAGTGCCGGCCGCTGGCCGGCGTCCCGTGGACCACGCAAGCAGGCACTAGACGACCGGTCTAATCGGGCGTACAGTGGCGTCCATGAACTCGCCCACCACCCCCTCCACCGTCCGCGACACGATCCTGGCCAGCGGCCAGCGGATCATGGGCGCCAAGGGCTTCTCCGCCGTCGGCCTCAATGAAGTGCTCGCGGCGGCGGGCGTCCCCAAAGGCTCGTTCTACCACTACTTCGCCTCGAAGGAAGCCTTCGGCGAGGCATTGCTGGAGGACTACTTCAGCGCCTATCTCGCCGATATGGACCGCATCTTCCGCCAGCCGGGCCAGACCAAGGCCGAGCAACTGGCCGCGTACTTCCGCGCCTGGCAGGACAGCCAGTCCTTCGAGGACTGCCAGGGCAAGTGCCTGGCCGTAAAGCTTGGTGCCGAAGTGGCGGACCTTTCCGAACCCATGCGGGCCGCACTCCAGCGTGGCACCACGGGGATCACCGATCGGCTGGCGCGTGCCATTGCAGCGGGCCTGGCCGACGGATCGGTGGCGACCCGGGAGCCACCCGAGGCGGTCGCCCGAAGCGTGTATCAGCTGTGGCTGGGGACCAGCATCATGGTCAAGATCGCTCGTACCACCGGCCCGTTCGACGACGCCGTGGCGTTGACCGCCCGCCTTCTGCATACCGGCCCCTGACAAAGGCATGTCTCACGCACGCCGGCATCGGCGTGTTTTTCTCGGCCCCATCACTAGACGACCAGTCTAATCAAGCACCCACAGGAGCATCATCCATGAAAGTCCTCATCGTTCTGACCTCGCACGACGAACTCGGCACCACCGGCAAGAAGACCGGCTTCTGGCTGGAAGAGCTGGCTGCGCCTTACTACACCTTCAAGGATGCGGGCGCCGAGATCGTGCTGGCCTCGCCCAAGGGTGGGCGGCCGCCGCTGGATCCCAAAAGCAACGAGCCGGACTTCAAGACCGACGCCACCCGCCGCTTCGAGGCAGACGTGGATGCCAACGCGCAGCTGGCCAACACCGTGCGCCTGGACAGCATTTCGCAGGACGCGTTCGATACCGTGTTCTATCCCGGCGGCCACGGCCCGCTGTGGGACCTCGCCGAAGACACCCACTCCATCGCGCTGATCGAAGCCTTCATCGCCGCCGGCAAGCCGGTCGCGCTGGTCTGCCATGCGCCGGGCGTGCTGCGTCACGTCAAGACGGCCGAGGGTGCCCCACTGGTGCAGGGCAAGAAGGTCACAGGCTTCACCAACACCGAAGAAGAGGGCGTCGGCCTGACCGAGGTGGTGCCCTTCCTGGTCGAGGACATGCTCAAGGCCGCGGGCGGTTCCTACTCCAAGGGGCCGGACTGGGGCTCGTATGTCGTCAGCGATGGCTTGCTGATCACCGGCCAGAATCCGGCCTCGTCGGCCGAAGCGGCTGAAGTGCTGGTGGAGCGACTCGCGTCCGCCACCAAGGCCTGAGCCGCCGCGACGGCATCGGATGTCACGGTGCCCCACGCCGCCAGGGACGGCAGCAGCGGCAGAAGATGTTTCATGCACATGCGTTGTCCTCCGGGATGGCGTGGGACCGCCCGCTCATGACGTGGCAGGGAATCCAGCATCGGCCAGCGCGGCCAGGAAGGCGGCCCGCTCGCGGTCGCTCTCCACACGTACTTCGCGCGCGGGCGGATCGGTCTCGATGCGTGCGTGCGGATCGACGCCCTGCAGGGCCTTGGTGACGGAGCGGGCGCAGCCGCCGCAGGTCATGGTGGGAAGGGTGAAACGATGCATCGGGCGACCTCGCCGTGGTGGGTATGAGCCCACTGTCGGGGCTGACAACGTGGCAAGGTCAAGGCCTTAGCGCGTCCGTGTCCTTTTTGCAGGGCATGGACGCGGCCGGGTCGATCAGGAACGTGGCTTGCGGGCCGCGCGCCCGCGCGAGGACACCGGCGTATCCGCACCGAACAGCGGCGTTCTGCGGGGCTTCCCGGCGGATGCAGTCTCCGCCGGCGCGGAAACGGGCTGGGCCAGGTCGGCGATGATCGGGCAATCCGGGCGGTCATTGCCGTGGCAGTGTTCGGCCAGATGCTCCAATGTCTGCACCATCGCCTGCAGCTCGGCGATCTTCGCCTTCAACCCGGCCACATGGGACAGCGCCACCGCCTTGACGTCGGCGCTGGCGCGTTCGCGATCGCGCCACAGCACCAGCAGCTCGCCGATCTGCTCGACCGAAAACCCCAGGTCACGCGCACGGCGGATGAAGCGCAGGCTGTGCGCGTCCTGCGGGCTGTAATGCCGGTAGCCCGCCTCCGAGCGCGCCGCCGGCGGGATCAGGCCGATCTGCTCGTAATAGCGGATCATCTTTGCCGACACGCCCGAAAACGTCGCGGCTTCCCCGATATTCATCGTCCGGTCTCCCTCTCACTTTCCGCCATGCCGGTGCCCAGCGTATCGGCCTGCATCGGTGCATGGAAGCGCTTGAGCCGCAGCGCATTGCCGAGCACGAACACACTGGACAATGCCATCGCCGCCGCAGCGAAGATCGGCGAGAGCAGCGTGCCGTTGAACGGGTACAGCAGGCCAGCGGCCACCGGGATCAGCACCGCGTTGTAGGCGAACGCCCAGAACAGGTTCTGCTTGATGTTGCGGATCGTTGCCTGGCTCAGGGCGATCGCGTTGGGCACGCCGCGCAGGTCGCCGGACATCAGCACCACGTCGGCCGCCTCGATCGCCACATCGGTGCCGGTGCCGATCGCCAGGCCGACATCGGCCTCGGCCAGCGCCGGTGCGTCATTGATCCCGTCCCCGACGAAGGCCACCTTGGCGCCACCAGCACGGAAACGCTTGAGCGCGGCGACCTTGCCATCGGGCAGCACTTCGGCCGCCACCTCATCGATGCCAAGCTGGCGTGCGATCGCCGCGGCGGTGGCCGCGTTGTCGCCGGTGATCATCGCGACCTTCAGGCCCAGGGCGTGCAGCGCCTGGATTGCCGCCGGCGTGCTTTCCTTGATCGGATCGGCCACCGCGATCACGGCCGCCAGGCGGCCATCGATTGCGGCGTACAGCGGGCTCCTGCCCTGCTCACCCAACCGCTGGGCGGTGGGCCGGAACGCCGCCACCTCCAGGCCGAGCCGGGTCATGTAGCGGTCCGCGCCGACGGCCACGGTGCGGCCGGCGACACGCGCGGAAACGCCGAAGCCCGGCACCGCCTCGAAGCGTTCGATGGTGGCCAGTGCGAGACCGCGCGCTCTGGCGGCCGCAACGATCGCCTCGGCGATGGGATGCTCGGAGCGGGTTTCCACCGCGGCAACCAGGGCCAGCACCTCATCCGCCTGGAAACCATCGGCCGGCTCCAGGTCGGTCAGTTCGGGGCGGCCCTTGGTCAACGTACCGGTCTTGTCCAGCGCGATCACACTCACATCGCGCAGTGCCTGCAGCGCCTCGCCCTTGCGGAACAGCACGCCCAGCTCCGCCGCGCGGCCGGTCCCGACCATGATCGAGGTCGGCGTGGCCAGGCCCATCGCGCAGGGACAGGCAATGATCAGCACCGCCACCGCATTGACCAGCGCAAAGGTCAGCGCCGGTGCCGGGCCGAGCACCAGCCACACCAGGAAGGTCAGCGCGGCAGCAGCCATCACCGCCGGCACGAACCACATGGTGACCCTGTCGACCAGCGCCTGGATCGGCAGCTTGGAGCCCTGTGCCTGCTCGACCAGACGGATGATCTGGGCCAGCACGGTGTCCCCGCCCACCTTGGTGACACGGAAACTGAAGGCACCGGTGGTGTTGAGGGTGCCGCCGACCACCTCGGCGCCCACGGCTTTGGCCACCGGTACCGGCTCGCCGGTGATCATGCTCTCATCCACATAGGACGCCCCCTCCACCACCGCGCCGTCCACGGGCACTTTCTCGCCCGGGCGGACCAGCACGACATCGCCGAGCGTGACCTCGTCGAGCGGCACCTCGACCGTCTCATCGCCACGCTGCACGCGTGCAGTCCGCGCCTGCAGCCCGACCAGGCGCTTGATCGCCTGCGACGTGCGGCCCTTGGCCCGCGCCTCCAGCGTGCGCCCCAGCAGGATCAGGGTGACGATCACCACGGCCGCTTCGAAGTAGACGTTGGCGGTGCCCGGCGGCAGCACGCCCGGGGCGAAGGTGGCGACCACCGAGTAGCCATAGGCCGCCGCGGTGCCGAGCGAAACCAGCGAGTTCATGTCCGGGGCGCCGCGCAGCAGTGCCGGCACGCCTTTGCGGAAGAAGCGCAGGCCCGGCCCGAACAGCACCAGCGTGGCCAGCGCGAACTGCAGGTACCAGCTGGTCTGCAGGCCGACGGCATGCATCACCCAGTGGTGCATGGCTGGGACAAGGTGCGAGCCCATTTCCAGAATGAAGACCGGCAGCGTCAGCACCGCCGCCAGCAACAGGGAGCGGCGCAGCGCACGGGCTTCAGCCTCGCGGCGTTCCTCCTCCTGGTCACCGGCCGCAGCCGTGCTCACGCCTGCAGCGCGCGCGGTGTAGCCGGCGTTTTCCACGGCTGCGACCAGATCAGCGACGGAGACCGTACCGGCCAGATGGCGCACCTGCGCCCGTTCGGTC
>DMZT01000200.1 GCA_003484865.1 Stenotrophomonas sp. | reverse complement strand
CGCCGGCGCGCGCGCGGTATGGGTCGCCACCGACGATCAGCGCATCGCCGATGCCCTGCAGGGCATGGCCGAGGTACGTGTGGCGATGACCTCCACCGGGCACGCCTCCGGCACCGATCGGCTGGCCGAGTGCGCGGCGCAGGCGGGCTGGTCCGATGACACCCTGGTGGTGAACCTGCAGGGCGACGAGCCCTTCGCCCCGGCAGAAGGCATCCGCGCGGTGGCCGAAGCCCTGGTCTACAGCGGTGCGGAGATGTCCACGCTGGCCACGCCGGTGGAAGACGCGGACACCCTGTTCGACCCGAACGTGGTCAAGGTCGTGCGCAAGCAGAACCTGGACGCGCTGTACTTCAGCCGCGCGCCCATTCCGTGGCACCGCGATGCCTTCGCCCGCTCGCGCGACACGCTCGCCGGCGCGCACTGGCTGCGCCATATCGGCATCTACGGCTACCGCGCCGGTTTCCTGCGCCAGTTCGCCGCGTTGCCGGCTGGCACGCTGGAACAGCTGGAGTCGCTGGAGCAGTTGCGCGTGCTGGAAGCGGGGCACCGCATCAGCGTGGCGCTGACCCCGGCCGAGTTCCCGCCCGGCATTGATACCCCGGACGATCTGGCGCGCGCCGAAGCCTGGTGGGCGGCACACCCGTGACCGTGGCACGACGGTTGCATGACGCGTAGTCCGGCATAATCGGGGCATGAACGTCCAGCCCGTCCAGGATCTGCCCGAGTTCGCCACGTGGCTCAACGCCAAACCGACCACCCTGGCCGAGCTGCAGGGGCGGCCGGTCGTGCTGGCCTTCGTCAATGCCGCCTCGGTGTGGTGCGCGCAGCGGCTGGCCGAGCTGGCCCAGTGGCAATCACGCAACCCGGGCAAGCTTCAGCTGCTGGTGCTGCAGGTGCCACGTTTTGACGGCGAGCGCGATCCCGATCAGTCCCTCAAGCTGCTGCGCCGCCAGGGGCTGAACGCGCCGGCCCTGCTGGATGCGGACTGGGATGGCTGGCGCCGCTTCGGCGTGACCGCATGGCCGACCCTGGTCCTGCTCGATGCCCAAGGGCGCGAGCGCGAGCGTCTGGTCGGTCTCGGCGGGGAACTGGAACGCTCGCTCACTGCGCTGTGCGAAGGCAGCTCGCGGCCGTCCGATGAGGATCTGCACGGCGCCCGTGAACTCAGTCCCGAGCCGCGCCTCCCGCTGCGCTTCCCGACCGGGTTGGCGGTGACCACCGAGCGCCTGTACATCGCCGACACCGGCCATCACCGCGTGCTGGAATGCAGCCATGGTGGCCGCGTGCTGCGCCAGTTCGGCATGGGCACCGCCGATTTCATGGATGGCGACCAGGCCCAGGCGGCCTTCCACCATCCGCAGGGCCTCGCGCTGGAGCGCGAATGGCTGTACGTGGCCGACACCGGCAACCATGCCCTGCGCCGCATCCATCTGCTCTCCGGCCAGGTCGACACGCTGTGCGGCACTGGCCGCCCCGGCGAACCGATCGAAGGGCCGGTGGCCGATCCGCGCTACACCGCGCTCAACCATCCGCAGGGACTGGCCGTCGCCGACAACCAGATCCACATTGCGATGGCCGGCGACAACCGTATCTGGAGCTATCACCTTGGCCAGCGCAGCCTGCACTGGCGCGCCGGCAGTGGGGCGATCGACGAGCGCGACGGCAGTGGCCACATGGCCGCGTTCGCGCAGCCGTGCTCGGTCGCGGCGGTCCAGCAGGTGCTGTACGTCTGCGATGCGCTGGGCTCCTCTATCCGCGCCATGCAGTTGCGTGGGGATCTGGTGCAGACGCTGGTCGGGCAGGGGCTGTGGACCTTCGGCGAACAGGACGGCCCGCGCACCTCGGCACTGCTGCAGTACCCGCAGGCGATCGCGCTCAGTCCGGATGCGCCGCTACTGTGGATCGCCGATGCCGGCAACGGCCGCCTGCGCACGCTGCGCCTGGGCGGTGGTGAGCTGAGTACGCTGGAGTTGCCGCGCCGCCTGCATGGCCCGGCTGGCCTGGCGCTCGGCGGTGGCGCGGTCTGGATTGCCGAGACCGATGCCCATGCCGTGCTGCGATTCGACCCCGTCAGTGGTGTCCTGAGCGACGTGCCGATCAACGAATGACTGTTTCTTCCGCCCCCGCCTTCGATGGCAAGGCATTTGCGGCCCACCTGAGCACCGCCCCCGGCGTGTACCGCATGTACGCCGCCGATGACACGCTGCTGTACGTCGGCAAGGCGCGTGCGCTGCGCAACCGCGTGGGCAGCTATTTCAACGGCACGCCCAAGACCACGCGGATCATGTCGATGCTGTCGCAGGTCGCGCGCATGGACGTGACCGTGACCCGCTCGGAGGCCGAGGCGCTGCTGCTGGAAAACCAGCTGATCAAGTCGCTCTCGCCGCGCTACAACGTCTCCCTGCGCGACGACAAGACCTATCCGCACGTGCTGCTGACCCGTGAGCAATGGCCGCGCATCGCGCTGCACCGTGGCCCGCGCGCGGTACCCGGGCGCTACTTCGGTCCGTACCCGGGCGTCACTGCCGTGCGCGAAACGCTCAACCTGATGCACAAGCTGTTCAAGCTGCGCAGCTGCGAAGACAGCGTGTTCCGCAACCGCTCGCGGCCCTGCCTGCAGTATCAGATCGGCCGCTGCAGCGCGCCGTGCGTGGAGCTGGTGGCGCCGGACGATTACGCCGAGTCGGTACGCCGCGCCTCGATGTTCCTGGAAGGCAAGAGCGATCAGCTGGCGCGCGAGCTCGGCACCCAGATGCAGACTGCCAGCGAAGCGCTGGAATTCGAGCAGGCCGCGCGCCTGCGCGATCTGATCGCCTCGCTGCGCAGCATGCAGACCCGCCAGTACGTGGACGGCCGCGCGGCGGATCTGGACGTGCTCGCCTGCGCCACCCAGGGCGCCAGTGCCTGCGTGCTGCTGCTGGCGTTCCGTGATGGCCGCAACATGGGCACGCGGCCGTTCTTCCCGCGCACCAATGGCGAAGAGAGTGCCGATGAAGTGCTGGGCGCGTTCGTGTCCCAGTATTACGCCGAGCACGCGCCGCCGCGCGAGATCCTGCTCGATCGCGAGATTCCCGATGCCAGCCTGATCGAATCGGCGTTGAGTGCCTCCGCCGAGCACAAGGTGCAGCTGCGCTGGAACGTGCGCGGTGAGCGCGCCGGCTATGTGGAACTGGCCGCGCGCAACGCGCAGATCACCCTGGTGACCGAACTGGGCAGCCGCACCGCGCAGCACGCGCGCAGCGAAGACCTGCGGCAGATGCTCGGCCTGACCGAGCAGGTCAAGCGCGTGGAGTGTTTCGACATCAGCCACACCATGGGCGAAGCCACCGTGGCCTCGTGCGTGGTGTTCGATGCGGCGGGCCCGGTGCGCAGCCAGTACCGCCGTTTCAACATCAGCGGCATCGAGCCGGGCGATGACTACGCGGCCATGCGCCAGGCGATCGAGCGGCGCTTCCGTCGGGCGGTGGAGGAAGATGCGGTGCTGCCCGATCTGTTGCTGATCGACGGCGGTGCCGGCCAGTTGGCCCAGGCGCAGTCCGCGCTGGCCGATCTGGGCGTGGAAGGGGTGATGCTGGTCGGCGTGGCCAAGGGTGTGGAGCGCAGGGCAGGGCATGAAGCCCTGGTCATGCCGGATGGCCGCGAACTACGCCCGGGCGCGGCCTCACCGGCGCTGCAGTTCATCCAGCAGGTGCGCGACGAAGCCCACCGCTTCGCCATCACCGGCCACCGTGGGCGCCGCCAGAAGGCCCGGATGACCAGCAAACTCGAGGATATTCCTGGTATCGGCCCGCGCCGGCGCGCCAGCCTGCTCAAACATTTCGGCGGCCTGGTCGGCCTGAAAGCCGCCGGCGAAGCGGAAATCGCGAAAGTGGACGGCATCAATGACGCCCTCGCTGCGCGTATCTACGCTAACCTTCATGGACTGCCCACGCCCGACGCGGCGGGCGAGTAGAGAGACGCAATGAAGTTGACCCTCCCCACCTGGCTGACCCTGCTGCGGATCGTGATGATCCCCGTCCTGGTGCTGGTGTTCTATCTCCCCTACAAGTGGACCAATTTCGCCTCGGCGGCGATCTTCGGCCTGGCTGCGCTCACCGACTGGCTCGACGGCTGGATCGCCCGCCGCTACGACCTGCAGTCCGCGTTCGGCGCCTTCCTCGACCCGGTCGCGGACAAGCTGATGGTGGCCGTGGCGCTGTTCCTGATCGTGCAGGGCCATCCCACCGCGTGGATGGCGGTCTGGGCGGCCGTGATCGTCGGCCGTGAAATCGCCGTGTCGGCACTGCGCGAATGGATGGCGGAAATCGGCCAGCGGGCCAAAGTGCGTGTGGCGGTGATCGGCAAAGTGAAAACCACCGCGCAGATGGTCGCGCTGCTGTGCCTGCTGTACTCGGTCGCGCCGCACACCCCGATGCAGGACATCTGGATGGGCACCCAGGTCTTCCACATCGGCGATTGGACCCTGGCGATCGCCTCGATCCTGACACTGTGGTCGGGCCTGCAATACCTGCACGCCGCGTGGCCGAGCCTGCGCGAAGACGAGCGCCTTGCGCGTGAGAACGCCAAAGCAAAAAAGAATGCGTGAGGGCTGTTGACAGGGGTGCATTTGGCTGTAGAATTTCGCCTCCCAAGCGGGAATAGCTCAGTTGGTAGAGCGCAACCTTGCCAAGGTTGAGGTCGCGAGTTCGAGTCTCGTTTCCCGCTCCAGATAGCGCATTTCATCGGGATTCGTCCCAATGCGATGCAACGAAAAAAAGCGACCTTCCGGGTCGCTTTTTTCGTTTGTGCGTGTCGAGGGTCAGTGGTGCTTCCCGATCCGGACGTTGCACCAGGTGCGGATGTTTTCCCGATCAAACCCGGGGCAGCTGTTATTGATCGGCAGGTACAGGTACAGCGCCTGCTCCATATGCGCGAAGTGGTAGTAGTTGGTGCGGTCTTTGCCGTACAGCCAGTAGTTCGATGCGCCCTGGTTGATGACGTAGGGCTCGAACCAGAGGATCGAGGACTCGGCCGGGATCACGTTGCTTCTGTCGGTCAGCATCAGCCAGGCGTTGGAGAAGACGTGCGTCGTTGCACCCAGCAGGAGGGTGACGGCGGCGAGGCTGATCGCAGTGCCCCTGGCGAGGCGGGCGATACGGAGATGGCGTGGCATGGCCGAAGGGTTCCTGGGATCGAGGGGCTGCGCCAGCGCTGTGGAGGCGTCCGGGCAGATCGGAACAGCGCACTGACGTGGTGCGAAAAGGATGTTGACGACGTGAAGGAATTCCGACAGAATAGCGCTCCTTCGACGCAGGTCGAGGGGCCGACAGCCTCCAGCGCCTCAGGGTGCGGTGCCGTCGGGGCAAGCGAAAGTCTGCGGGAATAGCTCAGTTGGTAGAGCGCAACCTTGCCAAGGTTGAGGTCGCGAGTTCGAGTCTCGTTTCCCGCTCCAGATTTCGACAGGGCCCCCCTCGGGGCCTTGTTTTTCTCCGCGGTGGCACGCGGGCATCCGGGCCGGAAGCATCGGCCGGGATGTGAAAAAAAGTGTGAAAAAGCTGGTGTGTTTCGAGTGGTTTCGGTAACATATAGGCTTGATTTTGCGGGAATAGCTCAGTTGGTAGAGCGCAACCTTGCCAAGGTTGAGGTCGCGAGTTCGAGTCTCGTTTCCCGCTCCAAATCCTGACCAGGCCCCGTTCTCGGGGTCTTGTTTTATCGGGGCACGCAACACGCCTTCGATGATCGTAGGGTCACCGGCCTGGTGGCAGAGTGGTCATGCAGCGGACTGCAAATCCGCGTACGCCGGTTCAATTCCGACCCAGGCCTCCAAATAGAAAGTAGCCCAGAGCCCGCGAAAGCGGGCTTTGTGCGTTGTGGGCCTCCATTCAGTTTCGGAGGCCAGAGCCGACAGGGCCTACACAACGCGCTTCGTATGCTGCGGCCGTCCACTTTGGCAGCCTTATGCAGACACAAAAAGCACGCGTAGCGACGGGTATCGAAGGCCTCGACAGCATCCTCGGCGGGGGCTTCCCGCAGGGACGGCTGTACCTGCTGGAAGGACCCCCAGGCTCCGGCAAGACCACGCTGTCCCTGCAGTTTCTGCTGCATGGGCTGAGCAAGGGCGAGCGCTGCCTCTACATCACGCTCTCCGAGACAGCTGACGAGCTGCGAGAAGTTGCCAATGCGCACGGCTGGTCCCTGGATGGGCTGGAGTTGTTCGAGCTGGCCTCGGCCGAGGAAGCGCTGGGCGACGGACGGATGCAGTCGGTACTGCACTCCTGGGAAGTCGAGCTGGACGAAACGGTCAAGCTGATCCTCGGCGAGGTGGAGCGCATCAAGCCGCATCGGGTGGTGTTCGATTCGCTGTCCGAGCTGCGATTGCTGTCGCAGGATCCGCTGCGTTATCGCCGGCAGATTCTCTCGCTCAAGCAGTTCTTCGCGCCCAAGAGCGCGACCGTGGTGCTGGTCGATGACATGACGGCCTCCGGTGAGGAGCGCGATGGCCAGTTGCACAGTCTGTGTCATGGCGTGGTGTCGCTGGAACGGCTCACGCTGGATTTCGGCCCGGCGCGCCGCCGGATGCATGTCCAGAAACTGCGCGGAGTGAACTTCACCGCTGGCTACCATGACATGACCATCCGCGAAGGGGGCCTGGAGGTCTTCCCGCGGTTGATCGCCTCGGACCACCACGCCACGTTCAACGGCACGCCCATCAGCAGCGGGGTCGGCGAGATCGACAGTCTGCTCGGCGGCGGTCCGCTGCGGGGCACCAGCACGCTGTTGACCGGCCCGGCTGGCAGCGGCAAGACGAATGTGGCGCTGCAGTACGTCTGGGCGGCCTGCGAGCGCGGTGAACACTGCTGCATCTTCGAATTCGATGAGCGCATCGGCACCTTGCTCGCCCGCGCCGAGTCGCTGGATATCGATCTGAGCAAACACCTGGCGTCGGGCCTGCTGGAAATCCTCCAGGTCGATCCGGCCGAGATCTCACCGGGCGAGTTCGCCTGGAACATGCAGCGTGCGGTCGAGGAGCGCCACTGCCGCCTGCTGGTGATCGATAGCCTCAACGGCTACGTCACCGCGATGCCCCAGGAAAAGCAGTTGATGCTTCAGCTGCACGAGATGCTGTCCTACCTCAACCAGAAGGGCGTGGCGACCATCCTGATCAATCCGCAACACGGGTTGGTCGGCACCATGTCGACCGGCAACCTCAACGTTTCCTACATCGCCGATTCGGTCGTGTTGTTCCGGTTCTTCGAATCGCAGGGGCGCATCCGCAAGGCGATCTCGGTGATCAAGAATCGGGGCGGTGCGCACGAGAATACGATCCGCGAGCTGAAGATCGACGGCAAGGGGATTTCGCTGAGTGCCCCGCTCAACGAGTTCAAGGGCATTCTGACCGGCACGCCGGAATTCGTGGGCAATACGGCGCATCTGCTCGGCCACACCCGTGCAGAGTGACTCCGTTTCCGGTGTGGTGCATATCGTTGCGCCGTTCGGGCGCGATGCGCAGAGCATTGCCGGCGTACTCAATGCCGCCGGGCTGCGGACCGCGATCCAGGAGAGCCTGCCACGGCTGGCCGACGCGCTTGATGATGACGTTGGCGCGGTGGTCGTCACCGAAGAGGCGGTCGCCAAGGGCACCGCCGCGTTGCTGGAGCCCTTGGCCAGGCAACCGTCCTGGTCGGATATTCCCTTCATTCTGCTGCGTTCGCCGCGCTCGCAGAAGCGCCCCTTGGCCGATCCTGGCCTGCAGTTGTCGATCAACATCGTCGAGCTGGACCGGCCGCTGGGCAGCAGCTCGCTGCTCAGCTCCGTGCGCAGTGCGCTGCGGGCGCGCGACAAGCAGTTCCTGGTCCGCGATCAGATGCGGGCGCTGGCCGATGGCCGTGCCGCACTGGAGCGCAGCGAAGCAGAGCTGCGCCTGGTGGCCGATGCGATGCCGGTGCTGATCGCCTTCATCGACCGCGACCTGTGTTACCGCTTCGCCAACAAGGCGTATGAGGCCTGGTTCGAGCGTCCGGTATCGGCCGTGATCGGCAAACGCGTGCCGGAGGTATTCGGGCAGGAGGTATGGAGCAGCCGCCGCCCGTTGATCGAACGTGCGCTGGCGGGCGAGCACATCGTGTTCGAGGCCAACTGGCCGTTCAGTGACGGCCGCCGGCGCGACAGTGAGATCCGTTATTCGCCGCGCTTCGATGCCGACGGCGCGCCGGACGGGTTCCACGTGTTCGTCACCGATATCACTGCCTCCAAGCTGGCCCTGGAAACGAGTCAGCAACATGCCTCGGACCTGGAGGCGATGGTGGCCGAGCGCACGGCGGAGCTGGAGCGGCAGATGGTCGCGCGCGAGGCCAGCGAAGCGGCCCTGCGCCAGTCGCAGAAGATGGATGCGATCGGGCAGTTGACCGGCGGCATCGCGCACGACTTCAACAACATGCTGACCGGCATCCTGTCCTCGCTGGACATCATGCGCATGCGCCTGGACATGGGGCGCATGGAAGGGATGGAGCGCTTCCTGGATGCGGCCACCGCCTCCAGCCAGCGCGCGGCGGCCTTGACCCAGCGTCTGCTGGCGTTTTCGCGACGTCAGTCGCTGGATTCGAAGACCGTGGAACTCAATGCGCTGGTGGGCTCGGTCCAGCACCTGCTGCGCAGCACGCTGGGCGAGAAGATCCGCATCCAGATGGCGACCAGTGACGCGCCGCTGCGCGCCAACCTGGACAGCAACCAGTTCGAAAGCGCGCTGCTGAATCTGGCGATCAATGCACGTGACGCGATGCCTGAAGGGGGGGAGTTGATCCTGCGGACCTCGCACGTCTTTGCGGCCGAGGGCGAAGTGCCGACCATTCCGGCAGGCGAGTACGCCGTGGTATCGGTCTCCGATTCCGGCACCGGCATGCCACCGGAGGTGGTCGAGCGGATCTTCGAGCCGTTCTTCACCACCAAGCCGATCGGCAAGGGCACGGGCTTGGGCATGTCGATGATCTACGGCTTCATGCAGCAGTCCGGCGGCCACATCACGGTGGATTCCACGCCAGGGCAGGGCACCACGGTAGCGCTGTTCATGCCGGTGGTGCACGACGCCGCCGAGGACGACGGTGCACCGAGCGCACAGCCGGTGTCGCTCGGCGCCGGGCAGTCGATCCTGGTGGTGGAGGATGACGAGCAGGTGCGCATGCTGGTCACCGTGGTGCTGGAAGACCTCGGGTATACCGCCGAAGTCGTGGGTGATGCCGATGGCGCCATTCCGATCCTCGGCTCATCGAAGAAGATCGACCTGCTGATCACCGACGTCGGATTGCCCGGCCTCAACGGACGCCAGCTGGCCGAAATCGCGAGGCAATCGCGGCCGTCGTTGCCGGTGCTGTTCATGACCGGCTACGCAGAGAAAGCACAGGAACGCTCGGCATTCCTCGATAACGGCATGGCGATGATCGCCAAGCCGTTTCTGCTCGATGCATTCAGTGAGGCGGTAAGAAGCTCGATGGCGGGACATCGGTAGTCCCGCGGCAGCCGGCGTGTGCCTGTCCGGCGAAAGCGTGCGCGACAAGGAGCATTCGTTTTGAAAGTGTTCTGAACGCTTCAGGCAACGGCTTTATTTAGATACCTGAAAGTGCCAGCATAGTGCTTTGAAATCGTCGGAGTTTACCCATGCCCCTTTGCGCGATCGCGTATGTCAGCGACGTTGCAGGCCCGCTGTCTGCGGAGCATCTCGACGCCCTTGTCGAAGATGCCATCCGCTTCAACAGCCTGGCCGGGGTCACCGGTGTGCTTCTCTGCGACGGCAGTCGTTTCCTGCAGTACTTCGAAGGCCCGGATGATGGGGTGTCGGCAGTACACGAGCGGGTACTGCAGGCCCGCAGTCATCGGAACATTCGCAAACTCGGTCACGCCCGCGTGCCTGCGCGCTATTTTCCTTACTGGAGCATGCGCTGGCTGGGCGTGGAGCCGACCCTGGTCGAGATCTTGTCTGCCGGAGAATGGGAGGCGTTTGCCGATCGCGCCGCGGGCGGACCGCCGGCAGGCAGTGCCATGGAACGTCTGATGCAGTTCGTCGCGCCGCACCTGCCCGCGCGCGCGGGTATGCAGGAGAGCCGCTCGGCGGCCGAGTGAGGTGGCGCGCCCCTGTGCAGCTTCCCGGGGCGGGGCGGCCAGGCGCGGAGTATCCGAAGCGCTGCCCTGACATATTGCTGTCAATACCCGGCCTGCATGATGCAGGCACGGGTTCGGACGTTGTATGAACGGTTCATCAGGGGCGTGGCCTTTACCCTTCGGGTAATTGACTTAATGCGATGACCGTGCAAATTTTAGGTGAACCCGAAGTGAATCCGCCCCTGAGGGGGTTTTGTCGTCCCTGAAGCAAGCAAGTCCAACGGAGGTCGTATGGAATACGGCGAACATGACTTGGCTGATGGAGTGCGAACCGAGCTGGAAGCCAGCTACGTGAAACATGGCTGCGGCCCGGAATTCTGGTCCACCTACCAGCGCGTGCTCGAGCGTCTGGTCCCACCCGCGCAGGGCACCGCGCGAACCCGTGTCACCAATGAGCTGGCGTTGATCATTGAACAGTTGGGGATCGTGCGGCGCGCCCAGTTGGTGCCGCCGCGCAGCGCACGCCCGCGCGCGCGCTGAGACCGGGTCGGGGGACCGGGAACCGGTACGGGGGACAACCGCCAACGCGGCGCCGTTACAGGTGATGAAGACCGATGGCCAGCAGCGCCAGCAGCGTGCCGGCGGCGGCGAGCGTGCGCGGACGAATCCACCGGGTCGGGTGCTGCTGCATGGCCGATGGACGTGCATAGCGGATCAACCCGGTCGGGAACTGCCAGGCACGCATGCGTGCATCGCAGGCATCCTGGCAGTCGCCACAACTGATGCAATCAGCGTTCGGTCCGGCACGCACGTCCAGCGCCATCGGGCACACGTTGGCGCAGGCGCCGCAATCCAGACAATCGCCGAGGCGATCGGCGCTGAAGTGCGGCATCGGGCCAGCGATGTCTTCATGTGCGGCGCGGAAGGCATAGTCGCTGGCGCTGGTGGGATCAAGCAGCCCGCGTCCCCGCGCCTGGACACCGCCCAGCCCAGCCACGCGTGGGCCGCGCGGTTCGCCGCGGCGTGCGTGGTACTGCATGCGCGGCGTGTCGTTGTCGCAGAACATGCCGTGGATGCGCGCATACGGACACAGCTCGCGGCAGACATGTTCGCGCAGGAAGCCGGCATTGCCCCAGGTGGCTGCCGCATAGAAGACGATCCAGAACGTTTCCCAGCCACTCCAGACCGGTGGCCACGGCGTACCGACCAGACCGTGGATCGGGCTGAAAAAGCCCACGAAGGTGATGCCCGTCCACGCGGCCACCAGCAGCCACAGCAGATGCTTGACCGCACGCGCTGCGCCGGTGGCCGGCAGCCAGCGTGCGGTGCCTTGATCCATCCACCGGAACAACCGGCTCCACAAGGTCTGCGGACAGCCGTAGCCGCACCACACCCGGCCGGCCAGGTGAGTGAGCAGTACCAACGCGGTGGCCAGCACGGGGGCCAGGCCCAGCAGGATGCCGACGTCGTGCGGCCAGAGGGTCCAGCCGAACAGATCGAAGCGGCGCGCGGTGAGGTCGAACAACAGCGCCTGGCGACCCTCCCAAGATCGGAAGAG
>DMZT01000201.1:5358-5692 GCA_003484865.1 Stenotrophomonas sp. | reverse complement strand
CGCGCGTCGGTGCCGACGGCCGGGGTGAACTTGATGCCCACCTCCTTGCCGGTATTGATCGAGGGCCGGAACGTGTCCTGGCCGGCGGTGAGGTAGGCCGGCGCGGTGGAGCCGGTCAGTACCTGGAACGTCCTGCCCCAGTTGGCATAGACGTTCAAGGCCGGGGTGATCGCATAGACCACGCTCAGCTTGGGCTGCTCGATCGTGCCGTAGTGCTGCAGCGGGGCGGTGATGCCACCGGGCAGGCGGGTGGTGCCGGAGAAGCGGTCGACGCGGTAGGCCGGCACGATCTTCAGGGCAGGGGTGGGCTGATACACGGCCTGCACGTAAGCAC
>DMZT01000201.1:1284-5160 GCA_003484865.1 Stenotrophomonas sp. | reverse complement strand
CGGCCTGCACGTAAGCACCGAGGTTGTCCAAGGTGTAACGGTCATCGTTCTGGACCCGCGCCGGGGTCGAGAAGTCGGTCGGGACGGCGTGGTTGTAGCGCAGGCGGCGGTACGTGTTGTCCTGGTGCTCGGCGTTGAGACCGCCCTCGACTGTCAGCGCAGGCATGGCCGCCCAGGTCAGCGTGCTGAGCAGGCCCGTCTGTTTCTCGTCCCACTGGCGGCGCTGGCGCGGCGCGTTGCCGGGCACGTAACGGGTGAAGGTCACCTGCCGATCGTCCTCGTAGCGGTTGTAGTACAGCGTGTTGTTGACATGCGCTGTGTCACTCAGCTGCAGGTCCAGATGGGTGCTGAGATGGCGCATGTCGCGGTCGTCGAGATCGTTGGCATTCTTGAGCGCCGATCCGCGGCGGTCGGTGGCCAACTCTTCAGCCGTCATGAAGCCGGGCTCGTCCGCCTCGTGGTGGTACACCCGTGCGATCAGGCCGATGGTGAACAGGTCCTCGTCGCCGCTGTAGAACCACTTGCCGCCGAGCGAGTATTTTTTCGAACGGTCATGATCGCGGTAGCCATCGGAGGCCTGTGAGGCCAGGAAGTAGTTCTGGGCGACACCGTTCGCTTCGCGACCGATCGCGACCTGCGCTTCGCGGGTGTTGTAACTGCCGTAGGTAAGCCGCGCATCGGTGTAGTTGCCGCCTTGGCGGGTGCCGAGGTTGATGTTGCCGCCAATGTTGTGCAGGCCGTAACGGGGGTCGTTGGTGCCGCGCACGACTTCGATGTAGTCGATGTCCAGCGGGAACACCATGTCGATGAAGCGCTGGTTGCCGCTGTTGACGTTGCTGGGGATGCCGTCGATCAGGATCTTGATGCCGTTGAGGTAGCCCTCGCCGTTGAACGCGCGGAAGGTGGCCTTGCCGGACTCCGCGCCCTGGCGGGTTTCGGTCAATTGCATGCCCGGCATCTGGCCAAGCAGTTCCCAGCTGTTGGAGACGTTCTTCTCATGCACCTGGTCGCCCCCCATCACATCCACCGAGGTCAGCACGCGGTTCGCAGCGAGGGGACGGCGGGAGCCTTCGCGCACATGCACGCTGCCCAGCGTGATCGCCGCATCGCTGGACTGCGCGCGCGCTTCGCCGGCGCACAGGGTCGCCAGCACGGCGGACACCATTGCCTTGGTTTTCATCTCTTTGTGCCTTTCAGTAGCCGTGAGAACAGGGGTAGGGCAAGCGGACAGCGGTCGCTCGCTGAGGGGAAGGGGGAACTAAAAAGAAATAATATAACATTGCATTAATGTCCGCTTCCCTTTGACCTCCGGCAGCCAGCCCAACGCCCGTGCGCCCCCGCGCGCTGCGGCAGCCAGCGAGCCGTCCGCATCGCAGCAGATCGATGCGCGCAGCCAGGGCCTGCGCATCGATACCGGCGGCCCACATGTCAAGGTGGGTAGTGCGGTCTCCAATGCACGCCTCACCGCGGACGTAACGCTGGAAGAGGGCGCCCTGCGACCGGGCAGTCGGCTGGTCTGGCGGCTTCCCCTGCACGCGGGCGTGAACGCCGATGACCGCGGCCTGCTGTCCCTGCAATTGGACGTGGCGCAGGACATGCGTGTCCAGGCCCGGCTCCCGCGTGACCCGGAAACGGGTAGCGAACTCAATGCCGATCTGCGCGTGACCGGCCGGAAGATTCCGTTCCAGGCGCCGGCCGAGCTGCTTCCGCGGCTGTCTGGCAAGGTGCAGGGCGCCTGGCAGTTCCAGTCGCTCAACTGGATCAGCGATCTGTTCGTGAAGAAACCCTGGTTCCACCTCGACGGCGGTGGGCTGCTCAAGGCAGACGTCATCATCGCAGACGGTCAACTGGCGCCGGGCAGCACCGTGGATATCCCGCAGGTGGCCGCCGTAGCCGAGGTTGCAGGGGTCCGGATGCGCGGCGACGCCCACGCACAGGGTCGGATCGTGGAGGGCGAACCACCGCAGGCCGAGCTGAAGGTACAGATCCCGCGCTTCCAGGCTGCGCCAACCAACGCGCCGAAGGCGGTGTTGTTCGATGGCCGCCAACTGGCGCTGACCCTGCGCGGGGATGCGCGGTTGAAGCAGTTGAGCGACGGCATGCGCGCCCAGCTGCGCTTCACCGATGCGCGGGTGCCCGACCTCACCGCCTACAACCGTTATCTGGGCAACGACAACGTGCGCCTGCTCGGCGGTACCGGTCTGCTCAGCGGTGATGTGTCGCTGGATGCCTCCGGTCGGGTAGGCAAGGGCAGTGCCGATCTTCGTGGCACCGGCGCCCGGCTCAGTGTGGCCGGCATCGCGATGCGCGGCGATGCGCAGCTGCAGGCGCGTCTGCAGCGTGCGGATTTCGACAGCCGCCAGTTTGATCTCGGTGGCACCACGGTGGACCTGCGCAACATCCACGTAGGTGATGAAAAGAGTGACGGGCGTTGGTGGGGCAAGGTGGCGATCCGCAGTGGCCACATCGATGCGGCCGCGCCGTTCCAGGTGGATGGCCTGGCCGACCTGCGCCTGCGCGATGCCGGGCCGTTGCTCGGCGTGTTCGCCCAGCGCAGCGAATACCCGCGCTGGGTGCTCGGGATGCTGGATTCCGGAGAGGTGCAGGCCAGTGGGCAGCTGCGCTGGCGAAGTGGCGAGCTGATCGTGGAGGATCTGCAGGCCGAGAACGAGCGACTGTCCCTGCAGGCGCGGCTGGATCTGAGTCATGGCAAGCGCCGTGGCGATCTCTACCTGCGCTGGGGCGTGCTGGGGGCCGGCATCGAGCTGCAGGGCGAGCAGCGCAAGTGGCACCTTGCCGGGGCCCGCGACTGGTATGCGGAGCAGCCGCGGCTGCTGCCGGCCAAGCCCGCCGCAACGAAGCCGGGTGACGGCACGCGCTGACCGGACGCATCTGTTCCCCCCTGGCCGGGCGTGGCTTGGTATCCTCGCCGCGCCCACTGTCTGGTGACAGCGTGCCTTTTCGCCGTCATCGACCCGTCATCCCATGAGCAACAGCACCCACCGCGTCCAAGGCCTCAACAACGATGAGGTGGCCGCCGACTGGCCCGCCATCACCGACCGCGAGATCACCTGGCTCAGTGAGCGCTTCGCGCCGCTGGCGGGCGCGTGCCGGCTGCTGTGGCACAGCCCGCGACCGATGTCCGCCGCGGCCATTGTCGAGAGCGACACGGGCCGGGTGTTCGTCAAGCGCCACCATGGCAGCGTCCGCACCGCGGCTGGCCTGGGCGAAGAGCATCGTTTCATCCGGCACCTGGCCGATCACGGCGTGCCCGTCGTCGAGGTACTGCGTGACCGCGATGGCGCCACTGCGGTGGAGCACGAAGGGTGGACCTACGAACTGCATGGCGTGGGCCATGGCCAGGATCTGTATCGCGATGCGCCCTCCTGGACGCTGTTGACCGATACCGCGCAGGCGCACGAAGCGGGGCGGATGCTGGCCAGACTGCATCTGGCATCGGCCAGCTACCACGCGCCCCAGCGCAGCACTCATCTGCTGGTTGCCCGCGATGACCTGATCCGTGCCGCTGATCCCATCGCCGCCCTGCAGGCCGGGCTGGACGATCGCCCCGGGTTGGTGGCCTATCTTGCGCGGCAGGACTGGCAGGCCGATCTGCAGCGGGCGGTGCTGCCATGGCATGACGGCCTGGCCGAGCGGCTGCAGGCCGAACCGCGCCTGTGGGCGCACAACGACTGGCACGTGTCCAATCTGCTATGGCGGCTGGACGGCAGGTCCACCGTGGTCGATACCGTGCTCGATCTTGGGTTGGCCTCACCGACCAGTGCCTTGTTCGATCTGGCCACCGCCATCGAACGCAACGCGATTGCCTGGCTGGCGCTGGAAAGCGGCGAGGCGGCGGTGCGCGTGGATATCGCG
>DMZT01000201.1:575-1196 GCA_003484865.1 Stenotrophomonas sp. | reverse complement strand
GGTGCGCGTGGATATCGCGCTGGCGCTGCTGGCCGGCTACCGCGCGATCGTGCCGCTGTCTGCCGAGCGCGTCCACCTGCTGGCCGATCTGCTGCCGATCGTGCAGCTGGATTTCGCACTCTCTGAAGTCGAGTACTTCGAGGCCGTGACCCACTCGCCGGCCAATGCCGACGTGGCCTACCACACCTTCCTGCTGGGGCATGCTGACTGGTTCATCAGCCTGGCAGGGCAGGGCCTGCTGAAGGCGCTGCACGCCGCCGCCTGAGCGCAGGCTCGCAAATCCGTACGGTTTGTAGTGAAATAGTCACAGAAGCGGGGGTGCCTGGCGAAACCAGGCTGAGAGAGTCCCTTGGAACCTGATCCGGTTTGCACCGGCGTAGGGAGCTTTGAGCAGCAGGCATACCGCCGTGATGGGTCGGTGCGCGTGCTCGCCTTCGCTTCGTCTCCCCCAGCTGATGACGAATCGAATGAACCGTTGCTTCCGCCCCACGCTGTTGTCCGCCGCCCTCTGTACCGCGCTGCCTCTTCATGCCAACGATCTCGCGGACGCGCCCGAGCGCTCGCCGACCGAGCTCGCCGCCGTGCGCGTGCAGGCGCATCAGCCGGCGTCCACCGCCACGC
>DMZT01000201.1:0-395 GCA_003484865.1 Stenotrophomonas sp. | reverse complement strand
GCCGGCGTCCACCGCCACGCAGACCAGCAGTTTCGGCGCGGGTGACTGGAAGAGCACGCCGGCATCGGTGAACGTGCTGGATCGCGACCTGCTGGACAGCCGCCAGGTGCGCACGCTGTCCGAGCTGGCCAGCAACGATGCCTCGCTGGGCGACAGCTATGCACCGGTCGGTTACTACCAGAACATCGCGATCCGCGGTTTCCCGCTGGATACCGGCACCGGGTATCGCTTCAATGGCTTGGCCATCACCGGCGAGCAACGCCTGGCGCTGGAGAACATCCAGTCGGTGGAGATCCTCAAGGGCGAGGCCGGCCTCGCCGCGGGCGTCATGGCGCCGGGTGGGATCATCAATTACGTGGGCAAGCGCCCGGCCGAGGTCCGCAACGTCACCCTCG
>DMZT01000202.1:6755-7569 GCA_003484865.1 Stenotrophomonas sp. | reverse complement strand
CCCAGGAACAGAAGGACCAGTACCTGCCGCGCCTGGCCGATGGCCGTGAAGTGCCCTGCTTCGGCCTGACCGGTCCGTTCGCCGGCTCGGACGCCACCTCGATTCCCGATTACGGCATCGTCTGCAAGGGCGAGTGGAACGGCGAGCAGGTGCTCGGCGTCAAGCTCACCTTCGACAAGCGCTACATCACCCTGGCCCCGGTGGCCACGCTGATCGGCCTGGCCTTCCGCATGTACGACCCGGATGGCCTGATCGGCAGCACCCGCGACATCGGCATCACCCTGGCGCTGCTGCCGCGTGATACCGCCGGCGTGGAAATCGGCCGTCGCCACTTCCCGCTCAACTCGACCTTCCAGAACGGCCCGATCCGCGGCAAGGATGTCTTCATCCCGCTGACCCAGCTGATCGGCGGCGCCGAGAAGGCCGGCAAGGGCTGGAACATGCTCAACGAGTGCCTGGCCGTCGGCCGCTCCATCACCCTGCCGTCCACCGCCAGTGGCGGTGCCAAGGCCGGTGCGGTGGTGACCGGTGCCTATGCCCGCATCCGCAAGCAGTTCGGCCTGTCGGTCGGCCGCTTCGAGGGCGTGGAAGAAGCGCTCGCCCGCATCGGTGGCAAGGCTTACGCGATCAGCGCGCTGTGCCAGGCCACGGCGGCGGCGGTGGACCGCGGCGACGTGCCGTCGGTGCCGTCGGCCATCGCCAAGTACCACTGCACCACCATGAGCCGTGAAGTGATCTCGGACGTGATGGATGTGATCGGCGGCAAGGGCATCATCCTGGGGCCGCGCAACTTCGCCGGCCGCAGCTGGCAGGC
>DMZT01000202.1:0-6549 GCA_003484865.1 Stenotrophomonas sp. | reverse complement strand
GCCGGCCGCAGCTGGCAGGCCGCGCCGATCGCGATCACGGTGGAAGGCGCCAACATCATGACCCGCAGCCTGCTGATCTTCGGCCAGGGTGCGATCCTGTGCCACCCGTGGGTGCTCAAGGAAATGAAGGCCGCGCAGGATCCGGACACCCGCGCCGGCCTGCAGGAATTCGACCGCAGCCTGTTCGGCCACATCCGCTACGGCATCTCCAACGCCGTGCGTTCGTTCTGGTTCGGCCTGACCGGTGCCCGTTTCGGTGCCGCCCCGGGCGATGCCTACACCCGCCGCTACTTCCGCAAGCTGGACCGTTACTCGGCCAACCTGGCGCTGATGGCCGACATCTCGATGATGACGCTGGGCGGCAAGCTGAAGTTCAAGGAATCGCTGTCCGGCCGCCTGGGCGATGTGCTGAGCCACATCTACATGACCAGCGCCATGCTCAAGCGTTACCACGACGAAGGCGCCCCGGCCGCCGACCAGCCGCTGCTGGCCTGGGCCTTCCATGACAGCGTGCACAAGATCGAAGAATCGCTGTCGGCCGCCCTGCGCAACTTCCCGGTGCGCCCGATCGGCTGGCTGATGTGGGCGCTGATCTTCCCGTTCGGCCGCCGTGCCGAAGCCCCGGGTGACCGCCTCGGCCACCGCGTGGCCGCGCTGCTGATGGCGCCCAACGAGGCCCGCGACCGTCTGGCCAGTGGCGTGTTCCTGACCCCGTGCGAGAACAACCCGGGTGGCCGCATCAACAGCTACCTGTCCAAGGCGATCATGGCCGAGCCGGTGGAGCGCAAGTTCATCAAGGCGCTCAAGACCAAGGGCATCGAGGCGCTGGACTTCGTTACCCAGCTGGACGAAGCCGTGGCCGAAGGTGTGATCACCCAGGACGAACGCACCCTGCTCGAAGAGCTGCGCACGCTCACCCTGGAAACGATCACCGTGGACGACTTCGATCCGGAAGAACTGCGCTCGGCGGGCTACTACAAGCGCCAGCAGAAGGACGCGCAGTCGCAGGCCGCGTGATCCCGGCCACCAGGTAAACCACAACGGCGGACTTCGGTCCGCCGTTTCTTTAGGGAGACCCCCGATGTCCGCTCCACTGCTCACGCTTTACCGCCGCATGCAGCGTTGGCCTGCCGGCAAATGGCTGTTCTCGCGCGCGGTGTGCGTCAAGGCGCCCTACTTCGCCAGCATCGCCCCGCGCATCACGCTGCTCGAACCGGGCCGCTGCGAAGGCTGCATCGCGCACCGGCGCAAGGTCACCAACCACATCGGCACGGTGCACGCGATCGCGCTGTGCAACCTGGCTGAGCTCACCGCCGGGCTGATGGTGGATGCCTCGCTGCCCAAGGGCATGCGCTGGATCCCGAAGGGCATGGAGGTGCAGTACCTGGCCAAGGCGACGGGCACCCAGTATGCCGTGGCCACGCCGGAGCAGCCGCTCGTGGCGGCCGAGGCGGGTTACGCGCTGCCGGTGAAGGTGCAGGTGCGCGATGACGCCGGCACGGCCGTGTTCGAGGCACGGATCGCCATGTGGGTGTCGCCGGTCAAGCGTTGATCGGTGACGCGCAGCCACCCATGGGGTGGCTCTGCATCCGATCCGTCTGTCGCAGGGTAGCGCCACGCCATGCGTGGCTGGCACCTGTCAGGCCGGCACCATCCAACACGCGGCCACGGCCAGCATTGCCGGCACAGCCTGGATGAAGAAGATCCGCTTGTTGACGCTGTACGCGCCATAGCAGCCGGCCACGATCACGCAGCCCAGCATGAAGTTGACCAGCATCGGCAGGTGATCGAACAGGCCCCAGAACAGGCCCGCGGCAAGGAAGCCGTTGTACAGCCCTTGATTGGCCGCCAACACCCGCGTGGCCTGCGCCTTTTCCGGCGTATTGCGGAAGGTCTTCAATCCCAGCGGCTTGGTCCACAGGAACATTTCCAGGACCAGGAAATACACGTGCAGCAGGGCGACCAACAGGGTCAACGACAGCGCGATCCAATACATGGGCTCAGGTTCCTGGAAGACTGCAGAGAGCTTACTCCGGACGCTCGCCCGGCAGCTTCTTTTCCTCGCGCAGTAGGCCCAATGCTGCGACGGTCATCGCCCCGGCCACGACCAGCCCACCGACGAACACAATGTGCGAACCGAACAGGGACAGTCCCTTGTGCACCCAGGCGAAGGTCAGATCGCCACCGCGGTAGACCACGGTGTCGATCGCCGCGCCGGCCTTGTAGCGCCACTGGCGGTCCACACGGGTGTAGATCGTCTCGCGCGCCGGTTTGGCCAGCGAGAATTCGCTGGCGCGGGTCATGACCTGCACCATCGCCACCATCAAGGGCAACGGGGAGGCCGCCAGGATCGAGAACCCGATGATGATCGCCACGCCGGGAATCAACAGCGCCGGGGCGATCCCATACCGCGACAGCAACCAGCGCGTGAAGCCAAGCTGGATGATCAGGGTCAGCGTGTTCACCGCCAGGTCCACGCGTGAAAAGAACGCCGTGCTTGCCGCTGCATCGGGGTACAGGCGGCGCACGATCGAGGCCTGCTCGTTGTAGAGCATCGTGCCTACGCCCACGCCGAACAGCACCATCAGCGCCAGCCAGCGCAGCATCGGCTCACGCACGATCAGCTTCAGGCCATCGAACACGCTGCCGCCCATCGGCGTCTCACCGGAAACCAGCTGCCGCTCCTGTTCGCGTGCCACCGCCCACAGCCGCAGCCGCCAGATGCAGCCCAGGCAGATCAACAGGAAGCCGGCCGAGACCAGCATCAGATTGGCGATGCCGACCCGCTGCACCAGCGCCGAGGTGATGATCGGCCCAAGGAATGCGCCGATCGTCCCGGCCGCGCCGAGATAGCCGTAATACGCGCGCGCCTCCACGTTGGAGAACACGTCGGCCATGAAGCTCCAGAACACGGCCACCGCGAACAGGTTGAAGACGGTGATCCAGAAAAAGAACGCCATCCCCCGCCCGGGCACGCCGGTCTCGAACATCACGTAGAAGCCGAGCAGGGTGACAATGAAGAACCCATACACCGCCGGCAGGAACACCCGGCGCGGATAGCGGCTCACCAGCGCGCCGTACAGCGGCTGCAGCACCAGCATGATGAAGAACACGCAGGTGAACAGGAACTGCAGCACGAAGTCCTGCAGGGCGATCCCGTGCCCGGCGAACCACTGGATCAGCGGCAGCGGAAACACGGTCTGCAGATCCGACGAGGCCGCCATCGCTTCGCGCACCGGGCGCAGGACGTAGTAGCCGCTGAGCAGGCAGAAGAAGTACAGCGAAGCCCAGATCAGCGGCGGCGAACGCCGCCACGCACTCAGCATCCCACCGGCTGCCGTGCCGGTCCCGGTCGCCGCGGTCATTGCCCGCTCTGCGCGGACAAGGGGCGTTGCAACGGCAGCATGTGGGGAACTCCGAGCGTCGAAGCGCGCAAGGTAAACGATGCACCGCAACATCGCCAGCCTCCGGCACGCCCATCGGCGCAACGCTGCGTGGCGCACCCCGCAGCCCCTGCCTGCCCCAACCTGTCTTATGCTCGGTGCGCACCCCGGCAAGGAGCGGCATGTACGACTACATCGTGATTGGAGCCGGTTCTGCCGGCTGCGTGCTGGCCCACCGGCTCAGCGAAGACCCGGCCTGCCGGGTACTGCTGCTGGAAGCGGGCCCGCGCGATACCAACCCCTTCATCCATATGCCGGCCGGGTTGGCGCGGCTGGTCAACAACCGCCGCATCAACTGGAACCTGGAGACCGAGCCGGAGCCTGCACTGGAGGGCCGTCGCCTGTGGTGGCCGCGCGGCAAGGTGCTGGGGGGCTCGAGTTCGATCAATGCGATGTGCTACGTGCGCGGCGTACCGGCCGACTACGACGGCTGGGAAGCGGGTGGCGCCATCGGCTGGGGCTGGGACCAGGTGCTGCCCTGGTTCCTGCACAGCGAGCGCAACAGCCGCGGTGCCAGCGCGCTGCATGGCGCCGCAGGACCGCTGTCGGTGTCCGACCTGCGCCACCACAATCCCCTGTCGGCCGCTTTCATCGCCGCCGCACAGCAGGCCGGCCATCCCCACAATGCGGACTTCAACGGTGACCAGCAGCTCGGCGTCGGGCTGTACCAGGTCACCCAGCGCGACGGTGCACGGTGTTCGAGCGCGGACGCCTATCTGCGCCCGGCACGCCACCGGCGCAACCTGACGGTGCTCACCGGGGCGCAGGCGACCGCGCTGAGTTTCCAGGGCACGACGGCGACCGGCGTGCACTATCGGCGTGGCGCGCACCACCTCCACGCACGCGCGGGCGCGGAGGTGATCCTCAGCGCCGGCGCCATCCACTCCCCGCACCTGCTGATGCTCTCCGGCATCGGCGAGGCGGACACGCTGCGCTGCCACGGCATCACCCCGCGCGTGGATCTGCCCGGTGTCGGCCGCAACCTGCAGGACCACCTGGACATCTGCACCGTCGTGCACACCGGCCCGGGTGTCAGCTACGACCGCAGCAGCGAACTGCGCATCGCCGTGGACTACTTCCTGCGCGGCCACCGCGGTGCCGGCACCAGCAACCTGGCCGAGGCCGGCGGCTTCGCCCGCTCGTCGCTGGCTACGGAGGCCCGCGCCGACATCCAGTTCCATTTCGTCCCGGCGATGCTGGACAACCACGGCCGCCATCGGCTGCCGGGCGATGGTTATACGCTGCATGCCTGCCCGCTGCACCCGCACAGCCGCGGGCAGCTGCGCCTGCGTGATGCCGATGCGCGCTCACCGCCGCGCATCCACGCCAACTACCTGGGTGACGCCGCCGGCCACGATCTGAAGATGATGCTTGAATGCGCCCGGCTGTCGCGCAGGATCCTGCAGCAGCCTGCGTTTGACCGCTGGCGCGGCGCGCCGGTGTTCCCCGCGCACAACGCGCTGGACGACGCAGCATTGGAAGCCTTCATCCGGGCCAAGGCCGAGACCATCTACCACCCGGTCGGGACCTGCGCGATGGGGCAGCATGCCGAGGCGGTGGTCGATCCGGGCACCCTGCGCGTGCACGGCACCGAACGGCTGCGGGTGGTGGACGCCTCGGTGATGCCGCGCCTGATCAGCGGCAATACCAATGCACCGACCATGATGATCGCCGAGCGGGCTGCACACTGGATCCGGACCGCCGCCACTGCCTGAACAGGGGTGCGCTGGACCGCCCTCCCCCCGGCGCGCCGGATCCGCTCGGGATTGGCAAAACCCACGCGTTTTCAACGCGATACGCATTCATCTTCGATTCGTTTGTGCAATCACGAAAAGCGGCGCTAGAATCGGTCACAGCAGTCGCGCACGGGCACCCATACGATGAACCAGAACAACAGGCGCCGACCGATCCGTTCGGCGGCAACCGGGTTGTTGGGCATGTTGATGCCCATCGCCATGTCTTCCACTGCACAGACACCCGCCGCTGCGCCCGCCGGGTTCCCGGTCAACATCGAGGAATCGGCGCCGACCGCCGCCCCGCATACCCAGCCTGCCGCGTATCGCACCACGCCGGCCGGCCTGAAAGTGCAGCCGCCCGCGCAGGGTTTCAACGTGGCCTCGATCGAATCGATGGCGCAGCAGCTCACCTACGGCGAGCGCGTGCCGGGCATGGCGGTTGCCATCGTGCAGGGCGGCCGCGTGCTCAGCGCGCGCGGCTACGGTGTCACCGACGTCAACAATCCGCAGCAGGTCGATGCCCACACCGTGTTCCGCCTGGCCTCGTTGTCCAAGGCTTTCGCCGGCACCATGGCCGGCCTGCTGGTCAACGATGGCACCCTGCGCTGGGACAGCAAGGTCACCGACTACGTGCCCGGCTTCCAGTTGAGCACGCCCGAAGCAACCGAGCGCCTGACCGTGGCCGATCTGCTCAGCCACCGCGTCGGCCTGCCGTACAACGCCTATGACCGCGACGTCGAAGCCAACGCCGAGTACTACACACTCACCCACAAGCTGGCGGCCACCTCGCTCAAGTGCCTGCCCGGCGATTGCTACGCCTACCAGAACGTGGCCTTCAGCCTGATCGGTGATGTGGTCTACGCCGCCTCCGGCAGCTTCTACGAACAGTCCGTCGAGCGTCGCCTGTTCAAGCCGCTGGGCATGGACGATGCCAGCCTTGGCCTGGCCGGCATCCAGGCGAGCTCGCGCTGGGCACGCCCGCATGTGCGCAGCCGCAATGGCTGGGTCGCGCTCACGCCCAAGCCGACCTACTACCGCCTCGCCCCGGCCGCCGGCGTCAACGCCAGTGCCAGCGACATGGCGCAGTGGCTGCTGGCACACACCGGCCATCGCCCCGACGTACTGCCCGCTCCGTTGCTGGCCACGCTGCATGCCAGCCTGATCAGCACCCCCGGTGAGATGCGCTCGGGCTGGCGCCGCGAGCGCCTCAACTCGGCCGGCTACGCGCTTGGCTGGCGCACCTTCGATTACGCCGGCCATGAAGTGATCTTCCACGCCGGTGCCGTCCAGGGCTATCGCGGCCTGGTCGCCCTGGTGCCCGAGCGCGACCTCGGCATTGCCATCATGTGGAACGGCGAGATCGGAAGAGC
>DMZT01000357.1 GCA_003484865.1 Stenotrophomonas sp. | reverse complement strand
GTGGTGACCGGGCCGGACGCGACGCCGCTGTATCGCAGTCTCGCCACCGCCACGGGCGTGTCCCCGGGCTGGAACTTCCACAAGTATCTGATCAGCCGCGACGGCCGGGTGGTGGCGCAGTTCCCGAGCAAGGTCACGCCGGACGATCCGAAGCTGGTGGCGGCGATCGAACGTGAACTCTCTGTCACCGCCAACAAGCGCTGACGATATCGACATCTCGGACGCGCGTGCGACAATGGTTGCTTTCGCGCCGACGTCGGCGTCCAGTCACTTCCAGGAATGCAGCGAATGAAGATGGGAATGCGCGGCGCCGCGGCGTCGGTTCTGATTCTGGCGATGGGTGCCACCGGTACCGCGATGTCGCAACAACCAGCCGCCCGCGCGGCTGTCAAGGAGACTTCCACTTTGAACACCCAACGGGAAAAGCTCGGCTACGCCATCGGTATCGATGTGGCCAATTCGTTCGGTCCGATTTCCAGCGAGATCGACCTGGCCGCCCTGCGCCGCGGTGTGACCAATGCCTTTGAAGGCAAGCAGCCGCTCATCAGCCAGGAAGAGGCGCAGAAGACCGATGCCGCCCTGCGCCAGGCCGTGATGGCCAAGAGCGGCCAGCCGGTTCCGGGCGTTGCGCCGGGCACCGCGCCGCCGAAGGTGGACCGTGAAAAGGTCGGCCTGATGCTGGGCGGCTTCGCCGTGGGCCCGTCGCTGGCACCGCTGAAGGACGATCTGGACCTGGACGCGCTGTTCGATGCGGTCAGCACCACCTTCAACAATGGCACCCCGAAGATGACGGCCGAGCAGGCCAAGGCCACGCTGGAAGGCTTCATGAAGGGCAAGCAGGCTGAAATGGACGCCAAGTCCGCCGCCCAGGCCGGTACCAACCGGGTGGATGGCAACAACTTCCTGGCCAAGAACAAGACCGCGCCGGGCGTGGTGACCACCGCCTCGGGTCTGCAGTACCAGGTGCTGCGCCCGGGTTCGGGCGAGCGCCCGATGCCGACCAGCAAGGTGCGCGTGAACTACGAAGGCAAGCTGCTCGACGGCACCGTCTTCGACAGCAGCTACCAGCGCGGCCAGCCGATCGAGTTCGGTCTGGACCAGGTGATCAAGGGCTGGTCCGAAGGCGTTTCGCTGATGCCGACCGGCTCGAAGTACCGCTTCTGGATTCCGGGCGAGCTGGCCTATGGCGAGCAGGGCACCCCGGGCGGCCCGATCGGTCCGAACGCGACGCTGACGTTCGACGTCGAGCTGCTGAACGTTCTGCCGTAACGGATCTGGAGCACCACCGCCCATGCGCGTTGCGATTTTCGGTACCGGCTACGTCGGTCTTGTCACGGGTACCTGCCTGGCCGAGGTTGGCCACCAGGTGATCTGTGTCGATATCGACCAGGCCAAGGTCGACGGCCTCAACAACGGGATCATCCCGATCTATGAGCCCGGCCTGGAACCGATGGTCAAGGCCAACCACGATGCGTCGCGGTTGACCTTCACCTCCGACGCCGCCGCCGCGATCGCGCATGGCCAGGTGATCTTCATTGCCGTGGGCACGCCACCGGACGAGGACGGCAGTGCCGACCTGCAGTACGTGCTGGCCGTGGCCCGCACCATCGGCCGGCACATCACCGTGCCGGTGGTGGTGGTGAACAAATCGACCGTGCCGGTTGGCACGGCCGACAAAGTCCGTGAGGCCATCGCGCAGGCGCTGGCCGAGCGCGGCGTGGAGATCGCGTTCGACGTGGTCTCCAACCCCGAATTCCTCAAGGAAGGTGACGCGGTCGCCGACTGCATGCGGCCCGACCGCATCGTGGTGGGCGCGTCCAATCCCGAATCGGTCGCGCTGATGCGCCGCCTGTATGCGCCGTTCAATCGCAATCACGACCGCGTGGTGGAGATGGACGTGCGCTCGGCGGAGCTGACCAAGTACGCGGCCAACGCGATGCTGGCGACCAAGATTTCGTTCATGAACGAAATCGCGAATATCGCCGAGAAGGTCGGTGCCGACATCGAGCAGGTCCGTCAGGGCATCGGCTCGGATCCGCGCATCGGCTGGCACTTCATCTATCCCGGCGCCGGCTACGGCGGCTCGTGCTTCCCCAAGGATGTGCAGGCCCTGGCCCGGACCGCCCAGCAGCATGGCCATGAGCCGAAGCTGTTGAACGCGGTGGAAGCCGTCAACGAGCACCAGAAGGGCCATCTGTACGCCCTGATCCAGCGCCACTACGACCGTGGCGAGGATGAAGGCGTGCGCGGCAAGACCTTCGCGGTGTGGGGCCTGGCGTTCAAGCCCAACACCGATGACATGCGTGAAGCCTCCAGTCGCCGCCTGCTGGCGCAGCTGTGGGAGGCGGGGGCGCAGGTGCGCGCCTACGATCCGGAAGCGACCGAAGAAGCGCGCCGCATTTTCGGCGAGCGCGATGATCTGGTGTTCTGCGACAACGCGTACGACGCCCTCGAGGGCGCCGATGCGCTGGTCGTGGTGACCGAATGGAAGCAGTTCCGCAGCCCGGATTTCGTCCGCCTGCGCGAGATGCTCAACGATGCGGTCGTGTTTGACGGCCGCAATCTGTACGACCCGCAGGACATCGAAGCCGCGGGCCTGGCTTACTACGGCATTGGCCGGGGACGTTCGTTGAATGCATGAGTCCACACCCTCCGAGCGCGAACAGGCACTGGAAGCACGCCTGATCGAGCTGGAAATGCGCGTCTCCTTCCAGGAGCAGGCGTTGGCCGAACTGAGCGAGGCCCTGGCCGATGCGCGCATGGAAGGCAACCGCAATGCCGACCTGACCCGTATCCTGCTCGAAGACCTCGGCAAGGTCCGCACCGCGTTGTATTCCGATTCGGCCGAAGAGCCGCCGCCTCCGCATTACTGATCTGACGTCATGAGCGATACTCTCCGCGACCAGCTGCTGGGCCTTGGCTTCAAAGCCGCGCCCAAACCCGAACGAACC
>DMZT01000358.1:4502-5263 GCA_003484865.1 Stenotrophomonas sp. | reverse complement strand
ACGGCAGCGACAGCAGCTGCTCGATCTCGGTGCGGGCCGCGGCCACGCTGGCGTGGGTGGCCCGCATCAGTTCGATCACGTCCGGGTTGCGTTTGTTGGGCATGATCGAACTGCCGGTGGTGTACTGCGCCGGCAGCGCGACAAAGCCGAACTCGCCGCTGGTGAACAGCGACAGGTCCCAGGCGATGCGGCGCAGATCCAGCGTGGCGCCGCCAAGCGCTTCCAGGGCGGCCAGCTCGAACTTCCCGCGCGACAGCTGGGCATAGATCGGCGAGATCTGCATCCGCGCGAAACCGAGTGCCTCGGTGGTGTGCGCGCGGTCCAGCGGCAGGTTCACGCCATAACCGGCGGCCGTGCCGAGCGGATTGGCGTCGACCAGGTTGAAGGTGTCGTGCGCGCGGATCGCGTTGTCGATGAAGGCTTCGGCCCAGCCGGCCCACCACATGCCCGCCGAGGACACGACGGCGCGCTGGATGTGGGTATAGCCCGGCACCGGCAGGTCTTTTTCGGCCTCGGCACGATCCAGCGCCACCTTGGCGATCTCGCGGCTCAGCTCGGCCACGCGCAGCAGCTTGTCCTTCAGCCACAACCGGGTCGCCACCAGGATCTGGTCGTTGCGGCTGCGCCCGGTGTGGATCTTGCGACCGGCATCGCCGAGGCGCTCGGTCAGGCGCGCTTCGATCGCCGAGTGGCAATCCTCGAAGCGCTCATCCAGCACGAACGCACCACTGCGGAAATCCTCGGCCAGCACATCCAGCTCG
>DMZT01000358.1:0-4370 GCA_003484865.1 Stenotrophomonas sp. | reverse complement strand
GGCCAGCACATCCAGCTCGCGCTGCAGGCCGACGCGTTCGTCGTTGCCGAGAATGCCGATGTTCTCCAGGCCCTGCGCATGCGCCTTGCTGGCTGCCACGTCGTACAGGAAGAACTCGCGGTCCAGGATCACATCATCGCCGGCCAGGAAGGTCTGGATCTTGGCGTCTACCGCCACGCCGGGCTTCTGCCACAGAAGGTCTGCCATGTCTTGCTCCGTAGGCGGATTCGCTCCGCCGGGTTGTCAGGGCGCGCGCAGGGGGCCGCGCGGCGCCGTGGGAATTCAGTGCGGGATCGAGGCCAGTTCGTCCAGGCCCAGTGCCAGGTTGAGGTTCTGCATCGCCTGGGTGGCCGCGCCCTTGAGCAGGTTGTCCAGGGTCACCACCACCACCACGCGCTTGCCGCCCGGGGCCACGTCGAAGCCGCCGATCTGCACGCCGTGCCGGCCCGCAATCTGGCTTACCCAGGGCGCTTCGTCGATCACGTCGATCAACGCTTCGTTGGCGTAGTACTTCTGATAGAGCGCGATCACGTCCTCGCGCTTGACCACCGTGTTGAGCCACAGGTTCACGGTCATGGTGATGCCGCGGAAGTGCGGCGCCACATGCGGCATGAACTCGACCGGCACGCGCAGGTGCGCAGTGACTTCGCGCTCGTGCACATGGTTGGTCAGCGCATACGGCATGAGGTTGTCACGCAGCAGTTCCGGATTGTTCTTGTCCGAGGGCGTGGTGCCCGCGCCGGAGTAGCCGGACACACCAAAACACTGCGGCGGGCCGGCCAGCTGCTGCAGCAGCGGGCTGATCGCCAGCTGCATCGCGGTGGCGTAGCAGCCCGGATTGCTGATGTGCTTCTGGCCCAGGTAGTCGCCCCGGGTCAGCTCCGGCAGGCCGTAATACCAGCTCGGCTCGAAGCGGTGATCGGCCGACAGATCGACGATCACCGTGTCCGGCCTGGCCGCATCCAGCGCGGTGACGAACGGCGCGGACAGGCCATTGGGCAGTGCCAGGATCACCGCATCCATGCCCTTGGCGGCGACAGCGTCGGCGTCGAGGTTCTCGAACTGCAGTTCACCGTGCCAGTCGCTGTGGTGATCGCTCACGCGCTGGCCGGCCAGTTCGCGCGAGGACACAAAGCCCAGCTGCAGGTGCGGGTGGGCGGCGATCAGCTTGATCAGCTCGGCGCCGGTGTGCCCGCGGGCGCCGACGATGCCGACGGTGAAGGTCTTGGTGCTCATGCGTGTGCGTCCAGGCGGTGCTGCAGGTGGCGTTTCACCCCCTGCCATTCCGCATCGATGATGGAGAAGATGACGGTGTCGCGCGGGGTGCCATCCGGGTGACGTTTGTGGTTGCGCAGCACGCCGTCCTGCTTGGCCCCCAACCGCGCGATCGCGGTGCGCGAGGTGAGGTTGAACCAGCTGGTCTCGAACACCACGCTCAGGCATTCCAGCCGCTCGAAGGCATGCGTGAGCAGCATCAGCTTGGTTTCGGTATTGATGCCGGTGCGCTGGGCGGCCTCGCCGTACCAGGTGTAGCCGATGCTCAGGCGCGGCACCTCGGCGTCCAGATCGTAGTAGCGGGTGGTGCCGACCACTTCATCGGCCTCGTTGAGGACCGCGAACGGCAACACCTTACCCTCCGCCTGCGCCTGCAGCGCGGTCTGGACGTAGGCGGTCATGGTCTTCGCACTGGGCACCTGGGTGTACCAGAGCTTGGACAAGGTGCCATCCCCCAGTGCACCGCGCAGGCCATCGATATGCGCCATCTGCAGCGGCTCCAGCCGGGCGTGTGTGCCGGCCAGTGTGGGGACCTTGGTCCAATCGGCGAGATTCATGAGGTTCAGCCCTCCAGGCTGGGGGTGCGTGCGGCGCAATGCTCGACGTACGCTTTGATGCGGTCGAAGCCATCGGCGCCGAACCAGAACACCTTCCAGTGGCCCTGCTTGTAGCAGCCATCGGATTCGGCGTAGTAGAAGTGATTGATCGGGTTGCCGTTGCGTGAGCGCCAGAACAGCTGCGGGGTTTCGTCCAGCATGACATTCCAGACCGCGCGGCCCAGGCCCTCGCCCTGCGCATCGTCGAGCACCGCGAACTTGTCCAGGTAGACGCCTTCGGGCTCGTCGGTGAGGATCACCGCGGTGCGATAGTTCTCGCTCACATAGGCGCGCAGCAGCTTGGTTTTCTGGAAATAGTCCGGCACCAGGGTGCGGCCGAAGCTGGATTCGATCAGCTGCTTCAGGCGCGGCAGGTCCAGTTCGTCCCAGGCGGTGGCGCGCAGCACTTTCTCGCCCTTGCGCACCAGCGTGCCCGAACCCTTGTGGGTGAACAGCTCCTTGGCCAGGTCCGCCGGGCGCGTGATCGACACCGAGGACTCCAGTGGCAGGCGATCCAGCAGGTCCTTGATCTGTTCGATCTTGACCCGCATGCCGCCATGGATCCACGGCTGCTGCATCAGCTGGTCGTACTCGGTGGACAGGTTGATCGAGTCGATCACCTTGCCCTCTTCGTCGAGCAGGCCGCCGGTGCCGGTCAGGAAGATGATCTTGTACGGCTGCAGTTCCTGCACCAGCTCGTTGGCGGCGAAATCGGCGTTGACGTTGAGGATCTGCCCGCAGCGGGTTTCGCCCAGGCTGGTGATCACCGGGATCGAGCCGGCGCGCAGGCTGGCTTCGATCGGAGCCAGGTTGACCTTCTTGACCTCACCGACCAGGCCGTAGGTGGCCTGGTCCAGATACTCGGCTTCGAACACGCCGCCGGTGATCGAGGTTGCGCGCGCACCGTTCTGCTGCAGGGCTTCGACCAGTTGCAGATTGGAGGCCTGGAACACCCGGCGCACGATCGCCAGCCCTTCGGCCGAGGTCACGCGCAGGCCGTTGACGGTCTGCTTCTCGATGCCGGCCGCCGACAGTTCGGCATCCAACTGCGGACCGGCGCCATGCAGCACGATCGGGGTCAGGCCGACTTCCTGCAGGAACGACAGTGAGGAGGTCAGCGCCTCCAGGTCATCGCGCAGCACCGCGCCGCCGACTTTGACCACGGCGAAGCGTTTGGCGTCCAGCTGCGAGAAACGCTTGAGGTACTGGCTGATCTCCTTCGCGCTGGCCATGCTCGAGAGCAGGCGCACGATGGTCTGACGGGTCTGGCGGTGGGGCTGGGAAGAAGGCATTTCGATATCGTCGCAGGCGGCCGGGGCCGCGATGGGAGTTCCGTCAGTGGGGGACCACGACGGCGTCATTCGATCAGGCGCCGTGCGCGATGATGCGGTGCACGGATTCGGCGTAACGCTGCAACTGCTCCAGCGTCACGAACTCATCGGCGGTGTGGGCCTGGGCGATGTCGCCCGGGCCATACACCAGCGTGGTGTAGCCGCCGGCCGAGAACAGTGACGCCTCGGTCCAGAAGTCCACCGCGTTGCCGATCGGAATATCCAGCGCATCGGCCACGTCGCGCGCGGCCAGGCGGCGGTTTTCCGCTTCGGCGATGTCGCCGGCCGGGAAACTGGGGCCCCGGAAGGTCTCGGTGAACTGCGCCGCGGCCGGTTCGGCAAAACCGGCGAAGGTCGCCAGCAGCGCATCGATATCCATCGACGGCAGCGGACGGAAGCCGAACCGCACTTCAGCAGCGGGCGCGATCATGTTGGCCTTGATGCCGCCTTCCACGCGCCCGATGTTGAAGCGCAGGCCGGTCAGCCCGCCAAAGCGCGCATGCGACAACGACTCGACATGGTCCAACGCGCGGCTGCCCCAGCGCATCGCCTGATGCAGTGCACTGGCCGCCGCGTCCTGCTTGCCCGAGGCATGCCCGGCGCGGCCGGTGAACTGCATCAGCACCGAGCTGATGCCACGGTGGGCGAGCACCGCTTCGCTCATGGTCGGCTCGGCCACCAGCACCGCTTCATACGGAATGCCACGGGCCAGGAAGGCGGCGATGCAACGCGGATCGTTGGCTTCCTCGTCGCTGGAGAACAGGAACGCGGCATCGCCATCGCTGGCGTTGGCAGCAGCCACCAAGGCCGCCGCAGCGCCCTTGATGTCACACACGCCCAGCCCGATCACGCGGTCCTCGGCGCGCCGCATCACGTGTGGGTCGGCCGTCCAATGCGGCGAGTCCGGCACGGTATCCAGGTGCACGTTGAACAGGTACTTCGGGGTGCCACGCACCGCATACAGGCTGACCGCACCGTCGCCATGGTCGATCACCTCCACGTTGAACCCGGGCAGGTTCGCACGCAGGTAATCGAAGATGCCGCCGGTGGTGATCGCCCGCGGCGGATTGCGCGTGTCGAAGGACACGAGCTGCTGCAGATGATCGAGTGTCTGTTCCAACATGTGTCTGAGTATCCGTAGGGTTCAAAATCGGTAGTGCCGGCCGCT
>DMZT01000360.1 GCA_003484865.1 Stenotrophomonas sp. | reverse complement strand
CGCTGCAGGAGGCGCTGCTATGGGGCACCGTGGCGGCCCTGCTGAACTTCGCGCCCTACGTCGGCCCGCTGATCGGCGTGGCCCTGATGCTGCTGATGGGGTTCGTGGAGTTCAGCGATCCCTTCAAAGCACTGCTGCCCGCGGCCTGCTACCTCGCGCTGCACACCATCGAAGGCCAGGTGGTGACCCCGATCGTACTGGGCCGGCAGATGGCGATCTCGCCGCTGATCCTGATCCTGGCGCTGATGGTGTTCGGCTGGCTGTGGGGCATGGTCGGCCTGCTGCTGGCGGTGCCGTTGCTGGTCTGCATCAAGCTGGTGCTGGCGCGGCTGGATGGCACCCAGGGCTGGGCCAAGCTGCTGGAATAAGCCGTCAAGGCCAAGGGTACGGCTGGCTGCGCGATCCCCGGTGGTGCCAGAATACCGGCACCTTTTCGGATGGATCCCGGCCCTGATGTCTTCCCTCGCTACCCGTTGCCTGGCCCTCGCCGGCCTTGTCACCCTCGCTGCCCCGACGTTGGCCGCTCCCCCACCCAGCCCCGAGGTGGCCAGCCGCCAGCTGGTCGAGGCGGTCACCTGCAAGCGTCACCTGACGCCTGCGCAGTTCGCCGCGCTGGCGAAGGTGCTCAAGCCGACCGAGCTGCAGGCGTACGGCGAACTGTCCGATGGCGAGTATGCGCTGACCACGCCGCTGCTCGTGCTGGGCCAGCCAGTGAACCGCCTGCACCTGTACGACGGTGCCAACGGCGAGGACAGCATCGACAGCTATACCGCCTACTTCAGCACAGCCGGTATCGAACAGATCGCAGCGCTGGCGAAGATTCCGCGCAACGAAGCCGGCGACTACACCCTGGAAGTGGGCCGCCACGACCTGAGCGTGCGGCAGGACGAGGGCCAGGCCTCCATCGCCTGCTCCTCCGACCTGCGCTGAAGCCCTCACCTCGGCGCCTGCGCGCGCCATGAAAGCCCGCGCGCGCAGGCGTAGAATGGTGGGGTGAATTTCCCCGTCCAAGCCATCACCCTCGACCTCGACGACACCTTGTGGCCGTTCGCCCCCATCGGCGTCCGCATCGACCAGGTGTTGTACGAGTGGATGCTCCAGCACAGCCCCGCCACCGCCGCGATGTACCCGGTGGCGGCGATGCGCGAACTGCGCGAGCGCTCCTTCCATGACAACCCGCACCTGCACTACGACCTGAGCGCGCTGCGCCGGTTGACGCTGAGCGAGGCGCTGGAGAAAAGCGGCGCCGATCCGGCCCTGCTGGAACCGGCCTACGAGGCGTTCTACGCCGCGCGCAACCAGGTCGAGTTCTATCCGGATGCGATGGACGCGCTGGCCCGGATCGCCGCACGCGTGCCGGTCGCCGCCCTCAGCAACGGCAATGCCGACCTGCAGCGCATCGGCGTGTCCCACCATTTCACCTTCCAGCTCGGCTCGCGCGAGCACGGCGCGGCCAAGCCCGCAGCGAGCATCTTCCATGCGGCCTGCGAGCGCCTCGCGGTGGCCCCTGCCCACGTGCTGCACGTCGGCGACCACGCCGAGATGGACGTGGTCGGTGCGCTGCAGGCCGGCCTGCGCGGCTGCTGGATCAACCGCGAAGAACACCCCTGGACCCACCCTTCACTGCAGCCCGATCTGCAGTTCGACACCCTGACCGGGCTGGCCGACTGGCTGGATGCGAACGCATCCGCCCAGCACGCGTAAGCCGCCGCCCAAGGAGCACTCGAGTCCCATGTCCCAGATCAACGGTTTCACGTCCGACACCTCGCATGCGCTGCCGCTGCATGTGATGACCCGCGAGCAGTACGCCGGCTGGCGTGCGCAGCAATCCGACGCGCTCGGCGCGTGGCTGGACGCGCAGCGCTTCAACGGCAGCGGTGGCAGCGTGGTGCTGCTGCCGGGCGAGCACGGCCTGGCCGGCGCGATCGTCGGTGTTGGCGACCCGGGGGATGTCTACAGCTACGCGCACGCGCCGTTCGCGCTGCCGGAAGGCACCGTCTGGACACTGGCGGATGCACTGGCGCCGGAGATCGAGACCCTGCTGCAGATCGGCTGGGGCCTGGGCAGCTACCGCTTCGCGCGCTACCGAACGCCCAACCGCGCGCCGGCCCAGCTGGCTGCCACGCCTTCGGCCGAAGTGCGCGATGTGATCATCGCCAGCCTGCGCGTGCGCGACTGGGTCAACACCCCGACCGAGGACATGGGTCCGCAGCAGCTGGAAGATGCCGCGCGCGAACTGGCCACCGCGCATGGTGCGCAGATCGACGTGATCACCGGCGATGCGCTGCTGGAGCAGAACTTCCCGTCCATCCACGCCGTGGGCCGCGCCTCGCATCGCGCGCCCCGCCTGATCGTGCTGCGCTGGGGCAACGCAGGCCAGCCGCACGTGGCGCTGGTCGGCAAGGGCGTGTGCTTTGACACCGGCGGGCTGGACATCAAGCCGGGTGACGGCATGCGCAACATGAAAAAGGACATGGGCGGCGCCGCGCACGCACTGGGCCTGGCCGGCCTGATCATGGCCCAGCAGTTGCCGGTGCAGCTGACCCTGCTGATCCCGGCGGTGGAAAACGCGATCGGTCCGGATGCGTTCCGCCCGGGCGAAGTGATCGCCACCCGCAAGGGCCTGAGCATCGAGATCGACAACACCGATGCAGAAGGGCGCGTGATCCTCGCCGATGCGCTGACCTACGCCAGCGAGCAGCAGCCGGAGATCGTGCTCGATTTCGCCACCCTGACCGGCGCGGCCCGCATCGCGCTGGGCCCGGACCTGCCGGCACTGTTCAGCAACGACGACACCCTGGCCCAGCAGTGGCTGCAGGCCGGTGAATCGGTGCGCGATCCGGTCTGGCGCATGCCGCTGTGGCGCCCGTACCTGCGCTACCTGCACAGCAACATCGCGGATCTGGCCAACGCCGGTTCGCGCATGGCCGGCTCGGTCACCGCCGCGCTGTACCTGGAGCGATTCATCGCCGAAGGCCAGACCTGGGCGCATCTGGATGTCTACGCCTGGAACGACGGCGAACGCCCGGGCCGTCCGGCCGGTGGCGAAGCGCTGGCGCTGCGTTCGGCGTGGGCGATGCTGAAGACGCGGTACGCCTGAGGCTGCACCGGGTAGTACCCGGAACGCGCTGTTCCCACGATCCCCGCTCCGGCGGGGATCGTCGTTTCTGCAGAGTTGGCGAAAATGTGAATATCGGCCTGCGCCGGGTTCTGACACCATGCTCCTGTCGCCCACCCACACACATCGTGAAGGCAGGAATCCGGACATGTCGCTCTTCGGCTATACCCGCGCTGGTCGCGAACCGGGCGCTCCACGCCCTCAATCACCGCTGCTGTGGATCGCGCTGATCGCCCTGATCGCGGGTGGCCTGGTGCTGGCCTTCGCCTGGCTGGCCGGCTGGATCGGCCGCGACCGCGTCACCGCGCAGACCTTCACCGATGCCATCGAGGCGACCGGCCCCCCGCAGCCCGGCTTCCGCCGCGCGCATACCAAGGGGGTCTGCGTCAGCGGTGTGTTCCAGGGCACGCCGGAAGGCGCGGCGCTGAGTTCGGCCCGCGTGTTCCGGCAGCGCCAGGTACCGGTGTTGGGCCGCCTGTCGATCGGCGGCGGCGACCCGCATGGCGCCGACAACAAGGCCCGCGTGCGCAGCATGGCGCTGCAGCTGGTCAGCGACGATGGGCAGGAATGGCGCATGGCGATGAACAGCTTCCCGTTCTTCGCGGTGCCCACCGCCGAGGCCTTCCTGGAACAGACCCGCGCCGGCACGCCGGACCCGGCCACCGGTAAACCGGACCCGGCAAAGATGGCCGCCGTGCTGGAGAAGTACCCCTCCGCGCGTGCCTTCCAGCAGTGGGCCAAGACCGCCCCGTGGTCGAACAGCTGGGCCAACACCCCCTACAACGGCGTCAACAGTTTTCGTTTCACCGCCGCCGATGGCAGCCACCACTTCGTGCGCTGGAGCATGCGCCCACAGGCGCCCTTCGAGGACATGACGCCGGAACAGCGCGCGCAGTCCGACGATGATTTCCTCAGTGAGGAGTTCGCGCAGCGGCTGGCACAGGGCCCGGTGCGCTGGGACATGTGGGTGACGATCGCCAACGACGGCGACCCGATCAATGACCCCTCGCAGGTGTGGCCGGAAGACCGCCGCCAGGTGAAGGCCGGCACGCTGACCCTGAGCAGCATGCAGCCGCAGGCCACCGGTGCCTGCCGCGACCTCAACTACGATCCGCTGATCCTGCCCAGCGGCGTGGCCGGCACGGATGATCCGATCCTGGCCGCACGCTCGGCGGTGTATTCGCAATCGTTCAATCGCCGCGAGCGCGAAATCGCCAGCGGCAAAGCGCCCGCCGCCACGGGCAAGGAAGGTGCGCGATGAACCGTGATGCCGGCCGTTTCAATCTCCTCGCGCGCATCCTGCACTGGCTGATGGCGGCGATGATCCTGACCATGCTGTTCGTCGGCGTGACCATGGTCGCGTCACTGCACTGGCGGCCGATGCTGATCGACCTGCATCGGCCACTCGGCATCGCCATCC
>DMZT01000359.1:3148-3867 GCA_003484865.1 Stenotrophomonas sp. | reverse complement strand
CGGATCGGTGAGGCGCAGTGGCGGGCCATCTGCGCGCACATGCAGCAGCGGCTGCGCGAGGGTGCGCTGCAGGAGGCCGTGCTGCTGGCGATCGAAGAGGTTTCGGACCTGCTGGCCGGGCACTATCCGCCCGTTCCGGGGTCACAGGATGACGGCCTGCCGGACACGCCGCAGATCCTGGGCTGAAGCCCGGCAATCGCGCGGTCGGGGGCCGCCGCGAGGCCGCTCCCGGGCGGCGCTAGAATATCGGCATCCCTGCAAGGCGCCCTTCATGATCTATTTCCACGACATCGACCCCATCGCCATCTCGCTCGGGCCGATCAAGGTGCATTGGTACGGCATCATGTACCTGCTCGGCTTCACTGCGGCCTGGTGGCTGGGGCGCAAGCGGATCGCGGCCGGGCGCCTGCCCGGGGTCGATGCCAACGGCTTCTCCGACCTGCTGTTCTACGCGATGCTCGGCGTGGTCGTCGGTGGCCGCGTGGGCTACATGCTGTTCTACGCCACCTCCGAATTCCTGCACAACCCGCTGCTGCTGTTCAAGGTGTGGGACGGCGGCATGAGCTTCCACGGTGGCCTGCTCGGCGTGCTGTTCGCCGCGTGGTGGTGGTCGCGCAAGCATCGCCTGCACCTGTTCGACACGATCGATTTCATGGCACCGCTGGTCCCGTTGGGCCTGGGCTTCGGCCGCATCGGCAACTTCATCGGCGCCGAGCTGT
>DMZT01000359.1:0-3087 GCA_003484865.1 Stenotrophomonas sp. | reverse complement strand
TTCATCGGCGCCGAGCTGTGGGGCAAGTACACCGATGGCAGCTGGGGCGTCGTGTTCCCGAGCGGCCTGCCGGCACCGTTGAACGCGCTGGATCTGGCCACGCTGAAGGCCGAGTTCGCCACCGGCGCGCTCAACCCGTACGCCCGCCATCCCTCGCAGCTGTATGAAGCGCTGCTGGAAGGCCTGGTGATGTTCGTGGTGCTGTGGGCCGTGTCGGCCAAGCCGCGCCACCGCTACGTCATCGCCGGCCTGTTCGCGCTGATGTATGGCATCTTCCGCTTCGCGGTCGAGTTCGTGCGCATGCCCGACAACGGCGTCTACCTCGCCTTCGACTGGTTCACCCGGGGCCAGTTGCTGAGCTTGCCGCTGGTGGTGTTCGGCCTGGTGCTGCTGGTGCTGTCGCGCCGCGCGCCGGTGCTGCAGCCGGTGCTGCCGGTCGCCGCCCAAGGAGCCAAGGCATGAAGGCCTATCTGGAACTGCTTGAGCATGTGCTGGAGCACGGCACGGAGAAATCCGACCGCACCGGTACCGGCACGCGCAGCGTGTTCGGCTGGCAGATGCGCTTCAACCTCAATGACGGCTTCCCGCTGGTCACCACCAAGAAGCTGCACCTGCGCTCGATCATCCACGAGCTGCTGTGGTTCCTGAAGGGCGATACCAACATCGGGTACCTCAAGGACAACCAGGTGCGGATCTGGGACGAGTGGGCCGATGCCAACGGCGACCTCGGCCCGATCTACGGCAAGCAATGGCGCAGCTGGGCCACTGCTGATGGCGGCGCGATCGACCAGATGCAGTGGCTGGTGGACGAGATCAAGCGCAACCCCGATTCGCGGCGGCTGGTGGTCAGCGCCTGGAACGTGGGCGAGCTGTCGCAGATGGCCTTGATGCCGTGCCACAACCTGTTCCAGTTCTACGTGGTGGACGGCAAGCTCAGCTGCCAGCTCTACCAGCGCAGCGGCGACATCTTCCTCGGCGTGCCGTTCAACATCGCCAGCTATGCGCTGCTGACCCACATGGTGGCGCAGGCAACGGGGCTGGGTGTCGGCGATTTCGTGCACACCCTGGGTGATGCGCACCTGTACTCGAACCACTTCGAGCAGGCCCGGCAACAGCTCGCGCGTGAGCCGCGCGCGCTGCCGACACTGTGGTTGAACCCCGAGGTGACCGATCTGTTCGGTTTCCAGTTCGATGACATCCGCATCGATGGTTACGACCCGCATCCGGCGATCAAGGCCCCGGTGGCGGTGTGAGCGGCACGCGCATGAAGCTCTCGCTGATCGCCGCGCTTGACCGCGACCACGGCATCGGCCGTGACAACGACCTGCCGTGGAAGCTGCCCGATGATCTCAAGCGCTTCAAGGCGCTGACCGTCGGCAAGCCGATCCTGATGGGGCGCAGGACCGCGCAGTCGCTCGGCCGTGCCTTGCCGGGCCGGTTGAACCTGGTGCTGACCCGCAGCGGGCAGGTCCCGTTCGACGGCATGCAGGCGGTGGCCTCGATCGAGCAGGCGCTGCAGGCCGCGGCGGACACCGACGCGGAAGAACTGTGCGTGATCGGCGGCGGTGAGATCTATCGCCTGGCCATGGCCCAGGCCACCGATCTGCACCTGACCTGGGTACAGACCACGGTACCGGCCGATACCCACTTCCCGCCGGTCGATCCGGCGCTGTGGGTGGAAGTGGCGCGCGAACACCACGCGGCCGACGAGCGGCACGCGTACGCGTTCGATTTCGTGGATTACCGCCGGGCCTGAGCGGACGGTGCCGGCAGGCCGGTCATGCGGACCGGCCTGCGGATCAGTCCGCGTCGCTGGTGACGTCGCTGCGCTGCGGCTGCGGCTGCGATTGCGTCTGTGGCGGGTCATTCTGTGCGGGCTTCGCAGCGCTGCCCTGCTGGCGGCCCTGGCCACCGCGGCCACGATCGCGGCCCTGACCCTGACCCTGACCCTGACCCTGACGCGGTGGACGCCCGTTCGGCGGCGCCCCCTCGGCGGCCGGCCGGCGTGCCGGCGGACGCGGCGCGGAGACCGGCTTGGGCACATCGCGGCCCGGCACCTGCACCACGCGCAGTTCTTCAGTATCCAACTGCAGTGCGGTGAGCTTGCCTCCCCAGACCGCGCCGGTATCGATCGCGTGCACGCCCTGGGTGATGGTCAGGCCGAGGGCGGACCAGTGCCCGCAGACGATCTTCAGATCGCGCTCGGCGCGGCCCGGCACTTCGAACCACGGATACAGCCCCTGTTCCTGGGTGCCCGGCGTGCCCTTGTCCTCGATCCCGATCCGGCCCCGCGGCGTGCAGTAACGCATGCGGGTGAACAGGTTGATGATCGCGCGCGAGCGGTCGTAGCCGGCCAGGCCGGGTGACCAGCTCGGCTTGTCGCCGTACATGTTGCGGAACAGCTTGCGGTAGCCGCTGCCGTGCAGCTGCTGCTCGACCTCGCGGGCGTGTTTCTCGGCCAGCTGGGTGGTCCACTTCGGGGCCAGCCCGGCGTGGATCATCATCCAGCCCAGCTCACGGTCCACGTGGGCCAGCTTCTGCAGGCGCAGCCACTCCAGCAGTTCGTCGCGGTCCTCGGCCTGCACGATCCGCAGCAGGTCCGGGTTGACCTTGCGCTGCTCTTCCTCGGTGCGGGCACCGACGGCAAGCAGGGACAGGTCATGGTTGCCCAGCACGATCACGCTGCTCTCGCGCAGCGAATGGACCAGGCGCAGGGTTTCCAGCGATTGCCCACCGCGGTTGACCAGGTCGCCGCAGAACCACAGTTTGTCGACCGCGGGGTCGAACTTGATTTTTTCCAGCAACCGCTGGGTGACGTCGTAGCAGCCCTGCAGGTCGCCGATGGCCCAGACACTCATGCGTGCGCCTCCATCAGTGCAGTGTGCGCGGAACGGTCAGGACGAACGGCGCGATGGGGGCGGCGAACTCGGTGCCGTCATCGGCCACCATGTCGTAGTGCCCCTGCATCGTGCCGTGCTCGGTCTCCAGCATGACACCGGAGGTGTAACGGAAGTCTTCACCGGGGCGCAGCCGCGGCTGCTCACCGATCACCCCATCGCCGTCGACATGCTCGATGCGGCCATTGGC
>DMZT01000488.1 GCA_003484865.1 Stenotrophomonas sp. | reverse complement strand
TCGGTCATCGGGCGGGTGAACTTGAACCGGCCCGGCGTGCCGCGCTCGGCCAGGGCGGCCAGCTGTGGGCCACCGGGGTACGGCAGGCCCATCAGCTTGGCGGTCTTGTCGAAGGCCTCGCCGGCGGCGTCGTCCAGGGTCTCGCCGAGCAGGCGGTACTGGCCGATCCGGTCCACGGCGACCAGCTGGGTATGCCCACCGGACACCAGCAGGGCCACGAAGGGCGCCTGCGGCGGGTCGTCTTCCATCAGCGGGGCCAGCAAGTGGCCTTCCATATGATGTACACCGACCGCCGGCACCTCCAGCGCCCAGGCCAGCGAACGGGCCACGCCCGCCCCCACCAGCAGCGCGCCGACCAGCCCGGGGCCGGCCGTATAGGCCACCCCGTCGATGTCGGCCACGGTCATGTCGGCCTCGGCCAGGGTCTGCCGGATCAGCGGCAGCAGTTTGCGCACGTGGTCACGGCTGGCCAGCTCGGGCACCACCCCGCCGTATTCAGCGTGGAGGGCGATCTGGCTGTAGACCGCATGGGCGCGCAGGGCGTCGATCCCGGACAGGGAGGTGTCATACACCGCCACGCCGGTCTCATCGCAGGAAGATTCGATACCAAGGACTCGCATAACGGGTATTATGGACCTCTTCAGGCCCCGGCAGACGTACGCTGGCCTGTCTCTGCATCACCCGTGGCCAAGAAGTTCGCCGGGGTGGGTTGCAACTTCTTTTCTCGCCGCTATAATGTGCGGCTCTCACCGGGCGTGACCCGGTTCTACTGTGTCCCGGAGATTCCATGCCCAGCGTTAAAGTCCGCGAGAACGAGCCCTTCGAGTTTGCGCTCCGTCGCTTCAAGCGCACCTGCGAAAAGGCCGGCGTGCTGGCCGAAACCCGCAAGCGCGAGTTCTATGAAAAGCCGACCCAGGAGCGTAAGCGTAAGGCTGCCGCTGCTGTGAAGCGTCAGCTGCGCCGTTCGTCGCGCGACGTTACCAAGCGTCAGCGCCTGTACTGATCGGACGCAACTTCGATACGGCAGGCCTTGGCCTGTCGTGACGGAGCCGAAGCCGGAACGCGCGAGCGTTACCGGCTTTTTGCGTTCCAGCGCTTCGGCGCTCCGCTTTCCTTTTCCACCGACACGAGGTGTTCCCATGAGCCTGAAGCAGCAGCTCACCGATGACATGAAGGCCGCCATGAAGGCCGGCGAGAAGCACCGCCTGGGCGTGATCCGCCTGATGAACGCCGCGATCAAGCAGCGCGAAGTCGACGAGCGCATCGAGCTGGACGACGCCGCCGTGCTCGCCGTGCTGGAAAAGATGGTCAAGCAGCGCAAGGACTCGGTCACCCAGTTCGAAGCCGCCAACCGCGAAGACCTGGCCGTGATCGAGCGCGAGGAAATCGTGGTGATCGACCAGTACCTGCCGGCCAAGCTGGGCGAGGCCGAGATCGTGGCCGCCATCCAGGCCGCCATCGCCGAAACCGGCGCGGCCACCCCGGCCGACATCGGCAAGCTGATGGGTGCGCTCAAGCCGCGCCTGGCCGGTCAGGCCGACATGGGCCTGGTGTCCAAGCTGGTCAAGCAGCAGCTGGCCGGCTGATCCCGCCGCCACGCCGCAGTGAAAAGGCCCGCTCTCGCGGGCCTTTTCCGTTTCAGCAGGTCCGTTGTTACGAGGCCTGGCGGCAGTTGCGCAGCGTCATCGAGCTTTCCTCGATCGAACTGATCTCGCCTTCCAGCTTGGCCCAGTCGCGCTCGCGCAGCATGGTGAAGTTGGCGGCCTGATCCGACGCGAATTCACAGCGGATGGTGTAGTTGTTGTTGTTGAAGGTGTCGTTCTGGCGGACGCGCAGCAGGCCGCGGGTCGGCGTGACCAGGTAATTGATCGAGCCGATGTCACCGGGCTTGGTCGAATACCGGTTGGAGTTGACCGTATAGATCTGGCCGTCGATCTGATAGCGCCGCCCCACGTACTTCGCGTACAGCGGCAGGAACGTGGCCGAGCGATCGCCCTTGTCTTCCTTGTTCGTGTTGGTCCCCAGCATCAGATCCTTGAAGGCACCGGCACTGCGGTACAACGCCATCGTGTCTTTCACTTCCTTGCCCATCATCTTGGACAGATCCGGCGCTGCCACCGCCTCGACGGCCGGCATCGGGTACTGGGTGCGCCCCGCGGCGGCGACCGCGTCGCCCTGGCTGCCCGCCTTGAGCTTGTCCAGCATTCCGCACATGGACTGCTTGGCCGCCGCCGGCTCGACCGACTGACCCCGGGCCAGCTTGGTCGCCAGGGTGACGCGACCGGTGCGATCGGCGGTGCCCACCAGGACCAACGGGACGCGCAGCCCTGTGCGCTGGATCAGGTACTGGTCGCCGGTATCGCCCTCCACCAGCTGCCCCGCGACTTCGAACTTGTCATCGCCGCCGATCTTGCGCAGCTGGTCCAGTGCGCTCTGCACCTTCAGGCCCGGCACCGTGACATCGGCCATGTACAGCGCACCGTTGCGCGCATCCCCTACCGTCTTGAAAGCCTTGTCGCAGGCCCCGGAAGCCATCGCCGGAGCTGCGGCCGCCAACAGCGCCATCGTCGTGTAGACCATTCCTTTCATGAAGCGTCCTTTCTGCTGTGAAGGTGGAAAACCGGGCAAAAGGATAGCGCGATATCCGTCAAGATCCTGACGTGACCGGACCACTTCACCCGGTGCAATCCGTCGATTTGCTAGAACGGGGGCCTCGCTTCCGACCTGATGCCGTCCATGCACCCGCCGAGCCACTCCCTTTCCAGGATCCGCAAGCACATGGCGCGGCTGGAGCAGAGCTTCCCCGCCGTGCTGCTGCGCCGCTTCATCGATGCGGACGTGATGACCCAGGCCGCTGCGCTGGCCTTCTACGCCCTGCTCTCGATGGCGCCGCTGCTGGTGCTGCTGCTGTGGCTGACCGCCTCGCTGTACCCCCCGGCGCAGCAGGCGTTGCTGGGCCAGATCAATGATGTGGCCGGCACCAGCGCCGCCTCGGTGGCGGAGACCGTGCTGAGCAACGCCAACAACCAGCCGGACATCGGCACGCTGGCCGGCGTATGGAGCACCCTGCTGCTGTTCATTGGTGCCACGGCGGTGTTCGCCCAGCTGCAGAACGCCCTGAACCTGATCTTCAACACCAGCGGCGAGCGCCTGGATGGCATCGTGGCCTGGTTGCGCAAGCGGGTGTTTTCGTTCGGCGTGGTGCTGGCGCTGGGCTTCCTGCTGATCCTCTCGATGACCGCCACCACGATGCTGCAGGTCGTGTTCGCGCACCTGCCCTCGGTGCTGCCGGCGATCGGCTATCTGACCAGCCTGGCGCTGTACACCGTGGGCTTCGCCTTCCTTTACCACTACCTGCCCGACCGCCGCGTGGCGTGGCGCCAGGCCTTCATCGGCGGTGCGATCACCTCGGCCCTGTTCGCACTGGGCCGCTATGGCATCGGCCTGTACATCGCCACCGTCGCACCGGGCAGCGCGTATGGCTCGATGGGCGCCCTGGTGATCTCGCTGGTGTGGATCTACTACGCCACGGTGGTGTTCTTCGTCGGTGCACTGATGACCTCGGTGATCGATGAGCGCCTGCGCGCCCATGCCGTGCTCGCCGAGGCTGGGGTGGAGCCACCGAAACCGGGCGAACCGGCCGGCAGCTAGTAGACTAGCGGTACCCCCGCTTCCGCGCGTGGCCGTGACCGGCCATGCCCCCGCCTGCTGCCCATGGCCCGTATCCCCGACGCATTCATCGACGACCTGCTGGCCCGCTCCGACATCGTCGAGGTGGTGGGCAGTCGCGTGCCGCTGAAGCGCCAGGGCAAGGAATACGCCGCGCGCTGCCCCTTCCATGACGAGCGCTCGGCCTCGTTCACGGTCTCACCGACCAAGCAGTTCTATCACTGCTTCGGCTGCGGCGCGCATGGCACGGCGATCAGCTTCCTGATGAATTACGACCGCCTCGAGTTTCTCGACGCGGTCGATGAGCTGGCCAAGCGCGTGGGCATGGAAGTGCCGCGCGATACCCAGCCGCGCACCGCCCAGCAGCAGGACGACAGCCGCGATCTGTACTCGGCGCTGGACGCGGCCACGCGCTTCTTCCAGACCGCGCTGAAAGGCAGCGACAAGGCACGCGCCTACCTGGACCAGCGCGGCGTCGATGAGGAGAACCGCGAGCGCTTCGCCATCGGTTACGCACCGGACGGCTACAGCGCGTTGAAGGATGCACTGGGCAAGGACGAGCGGCGCATGAAGCTGCTCGACCGCGCCGGCCTGTTTTCCAAGAACGACCGCGGCCACGTCTACGACAAGTTCCGCGACCGGGTCATGTTCCCGATCTTCGACCGCCGTGGGCGCGTGATCGCGTACGGCGGCCGGGTGATGGAGAAAGACGACGGCCCGAAGTACCTCAACTCGCCCGAGACCGCGCTGTTCCACAAGGGCCGCGAGCTGTACGGCCTGTGGCAGGTGCGCCAGGCCAACCAGAAGATCGAGCGGCTGATCGTGGTCGAGGGCTACATGGACGTGGTCTCGCTGTTCCAGTTCGGCGTCACCCAGGCGGTGGCGACACTGGGCACGGCGACCACGCCGGACCACGCCGAGCTGCTGTTCCGCAACGCGCCGGACGTGTTCTTCTGCTTCGATGGCGATGCCGCCGGCCGTCGCGCCGGCTGGCGTGCGCTGGAGTCGGTGCTGCCGCGCATGAAGGACGGCCGCCAGGCCTTCTTCCTGTTCCTGCCCGATGGCGAAGACCCGGACACCATCGTGCGCAAGGAAGGCCGCGAGGGCTTCGATGCCCGGCTGCAGCAGGCCACGCCGCTGTCGCAGTTCTTCTTCGACGAGCTCACCCGTGAGGTCAACATGGGCACGCTCGACGGCAAGGCACGCCTGGCCGAACGGGCCAAGCCGATGCTGGCGCAGATTCCCGATGGCGCCTTCGGCGATCTGATGAAGCAGCAGCTGACCACGCTCACCGGCTTGGGCGCCAAGCCCAGTGCGTCCGCGCAGCCCTCACGCCAACCGCAGCGCGCGGTGGCACCGGCACAGCGCCGCAGCCTGGTGCGCGCGGCCATCGCGATCCTGCTGCAGCAGCCCTCGCTGGCGATGACCCTGGAAGGCCATCACTTCACCGGCCTGCGCCTGCCCGGCATCGAACTGCTGACCGAACTGCTGACCCTGGTCGAGCAGCGCCCGGACATCAGCACCGGCGCGCTGCTGGAGCACTTCGAAGGCCGCGAGGAACAGGAATCGCTGCACAAGCTGGCCGCGCAGACCCTGCCTGGTGATGAGGCGATGTGGACCCAGGAACTGCATGACGCAGTGGCCCAGCTGGAGAAACAGCTGCTGATGCAACGTCTGGATGAGCTTCAGGCAAAGCAGAGCCAGCAGGGTCTGGACGATACTGACAAGTACGAGCTGCGCGAACTGCTCAAGGCGCGCAGCACCCTCCGCTTCTGACCAACGGAGCCGCCGTGGCATCCCACCTCGCGAACCCCGCTGCATCGATCCTCCGCTGGCTCCGCGCTGGCGTCATGGCCGCGCTGTTCGCGCCGTGCCTGCCCACCTGGGCGGCGGAACTGCCCTTCGCACAGCCACGGCCGGAGTTGTACACCGCCGGGCAGCCCAGCGCTGCCGAGCTGCAGCAAGCGGCCGCGGCCGGGATCACCACCGTGATCGACCTGCGCCAGCCTGACGAAGCGCGCGGCTTCGATGAAACCGCCGCGGCCGAACGCCTGGGGCTGCGCTATGTGCGCATCCCGGTCGCCGGTGCCGCCGGCCTGACCGACGCCAATGCGCAGGCCCTGCGTACCGCGCTGGCACAGAGCCAGGGCCCGGTGCTGCTGCACTGCGCCTCCGGCAATCGCGCCGGTGCGCTGCTGGCACTGCTGCAGGCGCGTGACGGTGCCTCGGTGGACCAGGCCCTGCAGTTCGGCCGCGAGGCCGGCATGACCTCGCTGGAAGCACCGACCCGTGCCCTGCTGGAGCAGGACGCCGCGCGTTGACCCTGCTCTTCTTCCCCCGCTTACTTCCCTGCTCTACAGGAGCCTGCCCACCATGACCCGCTGGTGGTCGCGCCTGCGACCGGACAACTTCACCCTCGCCCTGCTCTGCACCGTGCTGCTGGCGTCCTTCCTGCCGATGCATGGCGCCGCCGCGATGGTGCTCGACGATGTCACCGACGTCGCCATTGCCGCGCTGTTCTTCCTGCACGGCGCGCGCCTGCCACGGGAGTCGATCGTCGCCGGACTGCTGCACTGGCGCCTGCACCTGACCATCCTGGCCTGCACCTTCGTGATGTTCCCGCTGCTGGGCCTGATGTTCAAACCGCTGGATGGCTGGCTGCTCACGCCCGAGCTGTACATCGGCGTGCTGTTCCTGTGCGCGCTGCCGTCCACTGTGCAGTCCTCGATCGCGTTCACCTCGATTGCCCGTGGCAACGTCCCGGCGGCCGTGTGCAGCGCCTCGCTGTCGAGCATCCTCGGCGTCTTCCTGACCCCGCTGCTGCTGGCCCTGCTGGCCGGCACCGAAGGCGGCATGCACAACCCCGGCCAGGCCATCGTCAGCATCATGCTGCAGCTGCTGGTGCCGTTCGTGGCCGGCCATCTGCTGCGCCCGTGGATCGCCCGCTGGGTAGAGAAGCAGCGCGCGCTGCTGCGCTATACCGACCAGGGCACGATCCTGCTGGTGGTCTACTCCGCCTTCGGCGAAGCCGTCAGTGAGGGGCTGTGGAGCAAGACGCCGCTGTTGTCGCTGCTCAGCGTGGCCGTGGTGGCAGCCGTGCTGCTCGGCATCGCGATGCCGCTGATCCGCTTCATCGCGCGCCGGCTGGGCTTCAACCGCGAAGACGAGATCACCATCCTGTTCTGCGGCTCGAAGAAGAGCCTGGCCACCGGCGTGCCGATCGCCAAGGTCCTGTTCGCCGGTGGCAGTCTCGGTGCGATCGTGCTGCCGATCATGATCTACCACCAGATCCAGTTGATCGTCTGCGCGATGATCGCGCAGCGGTATGCGCGTGATCCGGTGGAGCCGGCGACGGGTGAGGGAGGTAGTTGAGCGCGCTCGACCTCCTGCCGCGTAGAGCCTCGCCCTACGCGGCATAGCGGAACATCCCCAATCGCAAGCGGCTATTCCACCCACCGCGCCACGCTGAAGCGCGGTAGCCAGATCTGCAGATCGTATGACCGGTCCGAGCCCGTTCTCTGCAGCGGCGAAGGCCCGGTGTATGCCGGCAGTGATCGCGCGCCGCATTGCCGATGCTGTGTGCAGCCCCACGCCTCGCCGCTGCGCGCATCGACCCGCACCGCGTACGGCTGGAGATCGAGCAGCAAGGCGGTCATCGGCGGCCACGGCAGCCCCTCCGGCTGAGTGCGCATGGCATGCACATTCCCGGTGAGTACCAGCAGCCGCCCATCGGAAGGCAACGTTGCGTGGTGCGCGCGCAGTGCATCGGCCATCGCCGCATCACGCGCGCCGGTACCGGCCTGTGCCGCCGGCAGCACCTGGTCGAACCCAACGACCTGTACATCGTGGCCCTGCACGCGCAGGACCCGCACCGCCTCGATCAGCGACAGCGTGTCTTCATTGCGACGGCCGTCGTGCGGCTTACCGGCGGTGCGCCAGTAGGAGGTGGTGCGCACCGCCTGGCGTGCTGCGGCGTCACCGTTGGAGGCCAGATAGGTGGCCAGCCGGGCGTTCTCGGTGGCCGGCAGTTCCAGCCCAAGGTGCACGGGGGTGCCCTGCGCGACATAGGCCTGGACCAGTTCCTGCACGAGCTGCGGCATCTCACGCGTACCGTGCAGTTCGCCCAGGACCACGAGTTGGCTTGCGCCTGCCTGCCGCATGATCTGCGCGGCCGTGTCCTCTGCGGACGCTGCCGGTGCGGCATTCGCCGCACCCAACGCCATCCCGATCACCACGCCTGCCATCCAGCGCCATCGCTTCATGCCGTCACTCCCTGTTCGGTACTGACGCAATGGCGGTGGCGAATTACCGATTCAAGGCAGCTATGCCAACCAGGGCAGCATCCAGTGATCCACCATCAGGAAGGCGAACAGCGCCATCAGGTAGACGATGGAATAGCCGAACATCTTCATCGAGAACAGTTCGTCCGGCGGATTCAGCATGCGCCACGCATACCAGAGGAAGACCGCGTTGAGCACGATCGCACCGCCGAGGTAGAACATGCCGCTCATGCCGAACACGACCGGCAGGATGCTGACGATGGCCAGGGCGATCGAATAGACCATGATCGACTTGCGGGTGTACGCCACACCATGGGTCACCGGCAGCATCGGGATTTCCGCCTTGGCGTAATCCTCGCGGCGGAAGATCGCCAACGCCCAGAAGTGCGGCGGGGTCCAGATGAAGATGATCAGCACCAGCAGCGACGCGTAGGCCCAGTCCCATGGGCCCTGCATGCCGGTGATCGCCGCCCAGCCGAGCATCGGCGGGGTGGCGCCGGCGAGGCCGCCGATGACGATGTTCTGCGAGGTCGCGCGCTTGAGGTACACGGTGTAGATCACCGCGTACCCGATCAGCGAGGCGAAGGTCAGCACGGCAGTGATCACGTTGACCCAGACCACCAGGATCGTCATCGACAGCGCGATCAGCAGGCCGGCGAAGACCAGTACCTGCCATGGCTTGACCTTGCCCACCACCAGCGGGCGCCACGAGGTGCGCGCCATCTGTGCATCGATGCGCGCATCCAGCAGCTGGTTGATCGCCGCAGCAGCCGAGGCGGCCAGCCAGATGCCGAGGAAGCCGAGTGCGCCGTCCAGCGCCTGCTGCGCGGTCGGCACCCCGGGGATGGCCAGGAACATGCCGACGAGCGCGGTGAACACGATCAGCGCGACGACCTTGGGCTTGGTCAGATCCCAGTACTGACGGTAACTGGCCATGCCGTCAGCCCGCCTGCACGGCAGGGGAGGCCGCGCTGGCCTTGCCGCCCTCGGCATCCGGCGCGCGCAGGCGCGCCAGCAACGTCACCAGCACGAACAGCAGCGCCACGGCGCCCCCGCTGTGCGCGACGGCCACTTCCAGCGGCACCGCCAGCTTCACGTTGAGGATGCCCAGGGTGATCTGCAGCACCACCAGCA
>DMZT01000487.1 GCA_003484865.1 Stenotrophomonas sp. | reverse complement strand
GTGATGCCAGCCATGCCGCCAGCAGAGTTGCCTGCCGACCACACCTGGATCAGCTTGGAACCCGGTGCACCCTCCGTTTCACCATAGATGCTGCCGTAGACGCCGTAGTCCGCGCCGATCGCAGCGTACTGCGCATCCAGGCTCTCCACCGTGGCATGGCGGGTCGAGATGCCCCAGCTGTGATTGAGCGCGCGCACGCCCTGCGCGTCTGCCTGGGCATACATGTCCAGTGTGGCGGCATCGTCCGGATCCGTGCGATACAACGCGCGCGGCCGGTAGAAGTTGTCAGGATCCAGGCGCCACTCGTAATACGTGTCGCCAAAGACGCGGGCAGCGGTCAGGTTGGCGCCAAAGGCCACGCCATGCATCCCGTTGCCATCGCGGTTGGCGCCGACGGTGCCCAACACGTGCGTGCCATGGTCGGCGTAGCTGAAGCCGTACGGCTGGCCTGCCGCGATCAGGCGATCAGCAAGCGCAGGCGGCACACCCGGCCCCAGACCGTAGTAGTTATACCCGGGCTGGTCGCCCCGGGTGCTGCCGCAGGCACCTTCGCCCGCCACGATGCTCGGGTCGGCGCAGCCGCCGTTGCCGATGGAGATGCTGGACGTGTTGCGTCCGGCGAATTCGTCGTGGGCAAGGGCAGAGCCCGAATCGAACACGCCCAGGCGCACACCCTGACCGGTAAGGCCGCGCGCATACGCGTAATCAGCCCCCATCGCGGCCAGACCCCAGTCGGCATTGAACTCATCGCTGTGCCAGCTTTCCACATCACCCGGCTTGCCGAGGATGGGGTTGGCCGCCTCGGCGCTGACGCGCGGGCTGGTGAGGTAACCGGCTTGGCCAATGGAGGCGGTGGGCGCGGCAAACGCCGCCGCCAGCGGGACGCTCTGCAGATCACGGCCGAATGCGGCGGACTGCTCGGCGCGCTGCTGCTGATAACGCTGCAGGGCATCGCGGGTAGGAGTGGCCAGCGCCGGAACGGCGCTGGCGGCAAGCAGGGTGCCGATGATGGCCGAGGCCAGCAGGGACGGCGAAGGGCGACGGAACGTCGCGCGGGACAGTGAATTCACGGTCATGTACTGAGAACTTCCTTGATCTGGTTCGAGTGTTGGAATCTGGAACTGGATGCACTGCGACTCTCTTGCGACGGGCGCGCATCGGTCCTCGTCGCCGCTTTGAGCCTACCCGAAAAATTCATGAAAAGTTCACAATTGTTTCTCATATCAGTGCTAGGTCTCATTTGCTAAAACTATGCAGAAGGTCACTTGGCAAACGACCCGCGTCCCGGATAGCGTCGAAGAATTGTGTCCATGCGGCTTGGGGAGAACCATGCAGAAGTTGTTGAGCGTCGGCGTTGGCCTGGCGTTGATGTCGATCGTGTCCGCGCCGGCGCCCGCCGCGTCGCGCTTCCTCCAGGATCCCTACCCCAGTACCTATGCGCCGATCGCCTCGGCCCCGGTGTTGATCAGCAATGCCACCGTGCTCACCGGCACCGGCGTGCGCCTGGACAACGCCGATGTGCTGCTGCGCGACGGCCGCATCGCGGCGGTGGGTACCGGCCTCACAGCCCCCGCCGATGCGGTCCGCGTCGACGGCCAGGGCAAGTGGGTCACCCCCGGCATCATCGATGTGCACTCGCACCTGGGCGTGTATCCCAGCCCGGGCGTGAGCGCGCACAGCGACGGCAACGAGATGACCGCGCCGGTCACCGCCAACGTCTGGGCCGAACACTCGGTGTGGCCGCAGGACCCGGGGTTCGCTGCGGCACTGGCCGGTGGCGTGACCTCGATGCAGGTTCTGCCCGGCTCGGCCAACCTGGTCGGCGGCCGCGGGGTGACCCTGAAGAACGTACCCGCGACGACCTATCAGTCGATGAAGTTCCCCGGCGCACCGTGGGGCCTGAAGATGGCCTGTGGCGAGAACCCCAAGCGCGTCTACGGCGGCAAGGGCACGGCGCCGGGCACGCGCATGGGCAATGTCGCCGGTTACCGCGCGGCCTTCATCGATGCCAGCGAATACATCGCCAAGAACACCCCGAAACAGCCGAAAAAGAAGCGCTGGTTCAGCGGTGACGACAAGGGCGACAGTGCCGGCGACAGTGGCGGCAAGCGCGATCTCAAGCTGGATACGCTGGCCGGCGCCATCCAGGGCGACATCCGCGTGCACATCCACTGCTACCGCGCCGATGAGATGGCCACGATGCTGGATCTCTCCAAGGAGTTCGGCTTCAAGATCGCCGCCTTCCATCATGCGGTGGAGGCCTACAAGCTGGCCGACCGGCTCGCCGAGGAAGGCGTGTGCGGTGCGCTGTGGGCCGACTGGTGGGGCTTCAAGATGGAAGCCTTCGATGGCATCCAGGAGAACATCGCCCTGGTCGACCGCCCCGCCAACAGCTGCGCGATCGTGCACTCCGATTCGCCCGAGGGCATCCAGCGCTTGAACCAGGAGGCGGCCAAGGTGATCGCCAACGCACGTCGTGCCGGCATCGAGATCGCCCCGGAGCGGGCCATGATGTGGCTGACCTCCAACGCAGCGCGCTCGCTCGGCGTGGAGACGCAGACCGGCAGCCTGGAGGCCGGCAAGATGGGCGATGTGGTGGTGTGGAACGGCAGTCCTTTCAGCTCCTATGCGCTGGCCGAGAAAGTCTACGTGGATGGCCACCAGGTCTATGACCGCCAGGACGTGAGGCGGCAGCCGCTGTCGGACTTCATGCTCGGCCAGGAGGCGCGCCCATGAGCCGCCGCGTCCCAATGCGCCTGCTGCCACGCGCACTGCTGTTGCTTGCGGGTACCTGCGTGGCGACATCCGTGTTCGCGCAGGATCTGCTGATCCGCAATGCCACCGTGCATACCGCCGCCGCGCGCGGCAGCCTGGAGCACAGCGATGTGCTGGTCCAGGGCGGCATGATCCGCGCCGTCGGTCCGGGCCTGTCGGCGCCGGCCGGCGTGGCCGTGGTCGAGGCGGCGGGCAAGCCACTGACCCCGGCGCTGTTCGGCGGCATCACCGATATCGGCATCGAAGAAGTCTCCGGCGAGTCAGCCACGGTGGACAGCACGCTGAAACTGGACGACCAGCCGCTGCGTCCGGAATTCGATGTCACCCTGGCCTTCAATCCGGATTCGGTGCTGATCCCGGTCGCGCGGCTGGATGGCATCGGCTTCACGCTGCTCGGGGCGAACACCGGCGGCGGCTTCATCGCCGGCCAGGGCGGCGTGATGCGGCTGGACGGCAGCGCTGACGCGGTCGGCCCGCAGGCGCTGTTCATCCGCCTCGGCGCGTCCGGTGCGGAGCTGACCGGCACCTCGCGTGCCGCCCAGTGGATGCTGCTGGAACAGATGGTCAGCGAGGCACGTGGGCGCGTGCCGGCGGACTCTCCGCATGCGCTGCTGACACCGGCCGGGCGCGCCACGCTGGGGCGCTACCTCGCCGGCCAGGGCCGGATCGTGGTGCAGGTCGACCGCGCGGCCGATATCCGCCAGCTGCTGCGCTGGGCCGCCCGTGAGAAGGTCAAGATCGCCATCGCCGGCGGTGCCGAGGCGTGGCGCCTGGCCCCGCAGCTGGCCCAGGCCGGCGTGCCGGTGTTCGTGGATGGGCTGGGCAACCTGCCGAGCAGCTTCGATCAGCTCGGCGCGACCCTGCAGAACGCCGCGCGCCTGAAGGCGGCCGGCGTGCCGGTCAGCTTCGCCCAGCGCGACGATGCCTCGCACAACGCGCGCAAGATGCGCCAGCTGGCCGGCAATGCCGTCGCCAACGGGTTGCCCTGGGATGATGGCCTGGCGGGCCTGACCCGGGTGCCGGCCCAGGCGCTGGGCGTCGGCGACCGGCTTGGCACCATCGAGCCGGGCAAGCTGGCCGATCTGGTGCTGTGGGAAGGCGATCCGCTGGATGTCGGGCATTACGCCGAGCAGGTCTGGCTGGGCGGTCGCGCGATGCCGATGCGGTCGCGCCAGACCGAGCTGCGCGACCGCTACCAGGCGCCGGCGTCGAGCGAACCGCGCGCATACTCGCGCTGAGTCCCTGCACAGGGCCGCTGCCTGCGGCGGCCCTGCGTTCGGCGGCACTGCCGTCCCGCAACGTGAGCATCCGATCATGGCCCTGCGCTGGTATTTCGATTTCGTCTCACCGTTCGCCTACCTGCACTGGCAGCAGCTCAAGGCCCTGCCGCAGTTCAAGAGCATTGTGCCGGTGCCGATCGCCTTCGGCGCGGTGCTGCACCACCTGGGCAATCTGGGCCCTGCCGAGATCCCCGCCAAACGACTGTTCACCTATCGGCAGGCGCTGTGGCAGGCCCGCAGCGCCGGGGTGACACTGCGTTTTCCAGCGGGCCACCCATTCAATCCGCTGGCCGCCCTGCGCCTGTGCCTGGCCGCCGGGGCCACCCACGAGACGGTCGACCTCCTGTTCAACTGGATCTGGCGCGACGGCCACGCCGGCGACAGTGCGGCCGCGCTCGCCCTGCCCGGCGCGATGCTGGACATCGCCGATGTCGCTGCGGCGATCGGCGCACCGTCGGTCAAAGAGGAACTGCGGCGCAACACGGATGCCGCGCTGGCCGCGGGGGTGTTCGGCGTGCCGACGCTGGCGATCGGCAGCGAACTGTTCTGGGGCAACGACGCCCACCCGCTGATGCAGGCGGTGCTGGCCGACCCGCGCCTGCTTGAGCAGGGGGAGTGGGCCCGGATCAAGGATCTGCCGGTGGCGGTGGAACGCAGCCGCTGAGCCCGGGCCGGCTCCCCGGTCAGGCAAGGCGAGCCGTTTTGAGATAGCGTTCACGTTTCCGAACCTACAACCTGCCGGAGGGGCACAGGATGCGCATCGGAATCGTGGTCGACTCTGCGTGCGATCTGCCGCAGGATTTCATTGAACAACACAACATCGTGCTGCTGCCGATCACCGTCCGCATCGGCGAGGCCGTGCTGGCCGACCATCGCGACGAACAGGCGACACTGAGCTTTCTGCATGCCCATGTGGCCGAGCACGGCGCCGAGGCGGAAACCATTCCGTTCAGCGTCAACCAGATCCGGGACCTGTTCCTGGGCAAGCTGGTGATCGATTACGACCATGTGTTCTGCATGACGATCACCAAGACCCGCAGCCCGATCCACGACAACGCGATGCAGGCCAGTTTCGCGATCCTCAATGATTACAAGCCGGTGCGGCAGGCAGCGGGCTTCAACTCGCCGTTCGCGCTGCGCGTGCTCGATACCCAGAACCTGTTCGCCGCACAGGGCGTGACCGCGGTGGAAGCGGTGCGCCTGCGCGACAGTGGCGCGAGCGTGCAGGAGATCCGCGAGCGGCTGGAGCTGCTGGCCAACAACGTGCACGGCTACATGATCACCCGCGATCTGTACTACATGCGCGCCCGTGCACGCCATAAGGGCGACCGCAGCGTGGGCCTGATCAGCGCCGCGCTGGGCAGCGCGCTGGACATCAAGCCGGTGCTGCATGGCTACCGCGGCGAGACCGGGCCGGTGGCCAAGATCAAGGGCTTCGACAATGCGGTGAAGAAGCTGTTCGATTTCGTCGGCCAGCGGGTCAAGGGCGGCCTGATGACGCCAACCGTGTGCATCAGCTACGGCGGCGAGCTGGCCGACCTGCAGGCCCTGCCCGGCTACGCCATGTTGCGTGAGACCTGCCAGGCGCATGGCGTGGATGTGTTCGAGGCGGTGATGAGCCTGACCGGCATGGTCAACGTGGGCAAGGGCGCGGTGACGATCGGGTTTGCCGACGGCCCCCACACCTTCAACGGCTGACCGCACTGGTCAGCATCGCCGCGGCCATGCCACGATCCGGGCACGGCCGCGGGTTCTGCACGCGGATTGCACCGCGTCTCTGCCAGCCTTGCCGCATTCAATGGAGGTAACCATGCCAGTAAGTTATGACATCAGCCTGCCGGACCCGGCCAAGGCGCGCGGCAACGATCCGGACCTGTCCTTCCACGCCCAGGGCGCGGCAGGGTTGGCCGAAGAGCTTCAGAATGCCCTGCGCACCCCGGTGCTGTTCGACCGCTGGCGCGCCAAACAGGACGATCCCGACGCGGTCGACCCGCAGTGGGGCGCGACCGATCCGGCCGCCACCGTGACCGGCGCGCAGGATGATCTGCGCATCAACCTCTGCGCCACCACCAGCATCGACAGCGACGTGTTCAAGCAGCGCCTGCGCATGCTGGCCGGCAGTCACTGGGAACTGCGCAACGTGCGTTGAGCCATGTTGCCCGGCCCGCTGGCAGCCGACGCGCTGCCAGCGAGGGTCACGCCTACCCCCACATCGCGCCAGCCGCCACCCAGCGCGCGATACAGATCCACCCGTGCGATCGCAGCCGCCGCCTGGCTGTCAGCCAGCGCTGCCTGGTTGTCCAGCGCGATGCGCTGGGTGGTCAGCACGTCGAGCATATCGATCACCCCGGCCTGGTACTGACGACGCGCAGCCATCAAGGCACGATCACTTTCCTCCACCGCCACCTGCAGCGCCTGCCCGCGTCGCTGCTCCGCGCTGTACCCGTCTATCGCATCGTCCACGTCGTGCCACGCCTGCAGCACCGTCTTCTGGAACTGCAGCGCAGCTTGGCGTTCCTGCAGCCGGCTGAGAGCGAGGTTCGCTTTCAACCTGCCGCCCTGGAAGATCGGCAGACTGATCGCCGGACCGATGCTGAAACGATGGGCGTTCCAGCCGTCCAGGTCGTCGAGCTGTTTGGCCTGGAAGCCGGCATCGCCATTGAGGGTGATGCGCGGCAGGAAGTTGGCCTTGGCCACACCGATGCCAGCAGTCGCCGCATGCAGG
>DMZT01000486.1:18997-20287 GCA_003484865.1 Stenotrophomonas sp. | reverse complement strand
TGGATCCTGCGCGGATTGCGGATTTCACCTTGGTCGGTGCTGCTGGCCAGCGCGTGCCCTTGTCCCAGATCGGCACGGTAGAGGTTCGAATGGAAGAGCCGGTGCTGCGCCGCCGTGATCGGGTGCCCACCATCACCGTGCGCGGTGACATTGACGATGCGTTGCAGCCACCGGACGTATCGGCAGCGATCAGCAAGCAGCTTGAGCCCCTCATTGCCTCGCTGCCCGAGGGCTACGCCATTGCGCAGGCCGGTTCCATTGAGGAATCGGGCAAGGCAATGAGCGCCATGCTGCCGCTGTTCCCGATCATGCTGGCGGTGACCCTGCTGATCATCATCCTGCAGGTGCGGTCGATCTCGGCAATGATCATGGTCTTCATGACCAGTCCGTTGGGGCTGATCGGCGTGGTCCCAACGCTGCTGCTGTTCCAGCAGCCGTTCGGCATCAACGCGCTGGTGGGGCTGATTGCGTTGTCAGGCATCTTGATGCGCAACACGCTCATCCTCATCGGCCAGATTCACGAGAACGAAGAAGCCGGGATGGAAACCTTCCACGCCATCATCGAGGCGACGGTTCACCGAGCGCGCCCGGTGATCCTGACGTCCCTGGCAGCGGTGCTTGCGTTCATTCCGCTGACCCATTCGGTGTTCTGGGGAACGCTTGCCTACACGTTGATCGGCGGCACCATCGCCGGCACCGTGATGACGCTGGTCTTCCTTCCGGCGATGTATGCCATCTGGTTCAAGGTCCGAGCGGAAAAGACCCCCGTTGCCTGACACTGGCCCGGACCGCTTTTATATGGGAGTGATTCATGAGCATTGCTGACAAAGACCGCATCGTGGTGACCGGAATGGGCGTAGTCAGCCCACTCGGCTGCGGGGTTGAAACCGTGTGGTCCCGTCTGTTGGCGGGGCGCTCCGGCATCGGATCGCTGGGTGCTGATCTTGCGGCCGGAACCGGCAGTGAAGTCGGCGGACGTGTGCCTGACCGCGTTCAAGACCCGGAGGCGGGCTTTGATTCCACCGGGATCATTGCGCCAAAAGATCTCAAGAAGATGGATCGGTTCGTTGAGTTTGCGCTGGTTGCCGCGCATGAAGCGCTTGAGCAGGCGGGCTGGCATGATGCCGATGAACGCGGGCTGCTGCGAACCGCCACCGTGATTGCCACCGGGATAGGCGGGTTTGGATCGATCGTCAATGCGGTCCACACCACCGACAGCCGCGGGCCTGGTCGATTGTCGCCGTTCACTGCGCCCACCTTCCTGGCCAACATGGCGTCTGGGCAGGCATC
>DMZT01000486.1:0-18805 GCA_003484865.1 Stenotrophomonas sp. | reverse complement strand
GATCCGCTACGGGTTCAAGGGACCGCAGGGCGCGCCCGTGACGGCGTGCGCAGCGGGCGTCCAGGCGATCGGCGACGCAGCGCGCCTCATCCGGGCCGGAGAGGCGGACATCGCGCTGTGCGGTGGGGCGGAGGCCGCGATGCACCGGGTCAGCCTGGGGGGCTTCGCGGCGGCCAAGGCGTTGAGTACCTCTTTCAATGACACCCCACAAGCAGCGTCTCGCCCCTTCGATGCGCAGCGGGACGGGTTCGTCATGTCGGAAGGGGCAGGGTTGCTGGTCATTGAGCGGCTGGACCACGCCCTGGCGCGTGGGGCCAAGCCGCTTGCCGAACTGGTTGGCTACGGCACAACCTCTGATGCCTACCATCTGACGGCCGGTCCCGACGACGGCAGTGGCGCGCGGCGGGCGATGGAGATTGCGCTGGCGCAGGCGGGCATCACGCCGGCGCAGGTGGATCACATCAATGCGCATGCGACCTCTACGCAGGTCGGTGATCGGGCAGAGCTCGCGTCGATGCGGGCGCTGTTTGGTTCCCGCTCCGATCTGCTGATCTCTGCCACCAAGTCCAGCACGGGCCACCTGCTCGGAGCGGCTGGCGGCATTGAGGCCATCTTCACCGTTCTTGCCCTGCGTGATCAGGTTGCGCCCGCGACCCTCAATCTCGAACATCCTGACGCGCTGGCAGAAGGGCTCTCAATCGTCGCCGGTCAGCCACAGAAGGCAGATATCGAATTTGCCCTGAGCAACGGGTTTGGGTTTGGCGGCGTCAATGCCAGTGTGCTGTTCCGACGCCTATGAACGCGGCTGCCTCAAGCTCCTTCGCAAGCAAAACCACGCTGCGCTGGGAGAATGCCAGGGCGCAGAGCCGACGGTGCATCCTGGACGCGGCCGCTACCGTGTTCGCAGAGGAAGGGTTTGAGGGCGCAACGATGAGGCGCATCGCTGCTGTCTGTGGCGTCACCAAGGTCACGATCTACGCGCATTATCGTGACAAAGAGCGCCTCTACAAGGCGGTCATGGACAGCCATCTCGCAGCGATGGCGTCGGGTAAGCCCGACATGCAGGGAACGGCAGGCCTGGGCGACGCGCTGATGCGCATCAGTAGTGGTATCGGACGACTGGCGGCAGATGCTTCCTGTCGGGCATTCTGCGCCTCGTTGTCGCGGTCCATTTACGCCAGTGAGGTCTACATCGAACATTGGAACGCGATGCTGGAGCCGTATCTCACGTGTGCGGAGCAAGCGTTTGCGAAGGCTTCAGTCCGCGCGAGCAATGCCGGTGACGGCGAGAAGTTCCTCACGCTCCTCCTTGCAGGGCATGGCCTGCCTGGTGGGGCAAGGCCCATGGCCGAGTGCGGTGCAACCGTCGCGCTTTTTGTGCGGGCCTATGACGCCTTCGGGCAGTGACCCGTATGGCTTAGAATCGGCCTGAAACCTGCCATCGGATCGTCAAGGAGACGTGCCTGCAATGATAAGGATATCCATGCCCACTTTCCTCGCCGCTGCGTTTTCCGCTGTCGGCTTGACGACGTTTGCAGCAGCGACCGAGGCGCTGCCCAGCGGATTGGAGGTGGCGCTCCACCGCGTAGCGGCCGTCGCGCAGGCGCCCGCCTCGACGCAGGCAGCAGAGACATTGTGGGGAACGCCGTTGGATGCGCCCGTGGTGCTGCATGACCGCACCACCGGAACACGTTGGCGTTTGAATGCCGTCACTGGCGGTGTGGAGTCTGTTGCGCTGCGCAAGGATCAACCGCCCGCGAACACCTGCATCGACATCGACGGCACCTCCAACGTGCTGTTGGTGCTGCCTCTGCCCGTGGACAACGACGGACTCGCGACCCTGTTCTGGCATGAACAATGGCACTGCGTGCAGACAGCGCTTGGACTCTCGGCGTCTGAAGGCGATACAGCGCATCTGGATGACGAGAGTGGCCGAACGGCAGTGCGATTGGAGCTGCGTGCGCTCGGGCAGGCGCTGTCCGCGACCGATGATGGCGATCGCCGAAGGCATATCGCGGCCGCGTTGCGGTTCCGGGCGCTTCGATCTGGCGAGGTGGCGTCGGGCGCCCGCGCGCTCGCCGAAGAGGCGAAGGTTGAACGCAACGAGGGCCTTGCCGAGTACACAGGCCGCAAGGTGGCGGCCGCTGCCAACGGAGAGAGTGTGCTGCCCGCGTTGGTGAGGTCGCTGGCTGCGGCAGATGCCTCGGCAAGCTATGTCCGCTCGGCGGCGTACGTGACCGGGCCGGCGTACGGCGTTCTGCTGGATCGTTGGTCCCCGGGCTGGCGCAGCGGACTGTCGACCACGTCCGACCTGCCCGGGCTGCTGGCCGATCAACTCGGTATGCCGCCCAGCGCGTCCGATCTCGAGGATATCGGGCGCGGTTATGGGATGGACGAGGTGCGTGCGCAGGAGCAGGAGCGCGCCGCGATCCGGGCGCAACGCAGTGCTGTGTATCGCGAACGGTTCCTCGGAAGCGATGCCGTTCGGCTGCCACTGAGCAAGCCCTCCGCGTCGTTCGATCCGCGCACGCTCTTTCCGCTGGGCGAGGTGGGAACGGTCTATACGCCGCTGACGGTGCGCGACGAATGGGGCGAGCTGACGGCGGAATCTGGTGCGTTGCTGTCGAAAGACTGGAGGCTCGTGACCTTGGGCGGCGGCGCGCTTGCTGGTGGTGCCTCGAACTGGACAGGACCAGGCTGGAGCCTCGCTCTCAGCGAGGGCTGGCAACTGGAGAGGGACTCTGACGGGTGGCGTCTGACGCGCCGGAAGGAAGACGGTAACCGCAGGTAGAAGAGGTGCTGGATCGTCTGCGACCTACCGCATCTCCACCATCACCTTGCCCTTGGCCCGGCCGCTCTCAACGTGGGCCAGGGCGCCTTGGGTCTGCTGGAACGGGAAGACCCGGTCGATGACCGGACGGATCGCACCAGCCTCCACCAGCGAGGTGATCTCGCTCAACTGCTGGCCGCTGGCCCGCATGAACACGAAGGTGTACGTCACGCCCTTCTGCTTGGCCTTGCTGCGGATGCCATGGCTGAGCAGGCGCATGACCTGCTTGAGCGGCCAGGCCAGCGCGCGCGCACTGGCAAACGCGGGCGTGGGTGGCCCCGAGATCGAAATGAGATGCCCGCCCGGCCTGAGGATCTGCAGCGAGCGGGTCAGTTCATCCTTGCCGAGGCTGTTGAGCACCACATCGTAGTCGCGCAGTTCCGTCGCGAAATCCTGCTGTTTGTAATCAATGACGACGTCTGCGCCGAGATCCTTCACCCACGCGACGTTGGCGGTACTGGTGGTGGTGGCCACGAAGGCGCCCAGATGCTTGGCCAGCTGGATCGCCACCGTCCCGACGCCGCCGGAGCCGGCCTGGATGAAGACCTTCTGCCCGGCTTTGAGCTGGGCGGTTTCGACCAGTGCCTGCCATGCGGTCAGCGCGACCAGGGGCAGCGAGGCGGCCTCCACCATGGTGAGGTTGCCGGGTTTGAGCGCCACCGAGGCAGCATTGACCGCAATGAATTCGGCGAACGTGCCGATGCGATCATCGTCGGGACGCGCATACACCTCATCGCCGGGGTTGAAGTGGTGCACCCCGGCACCGACACTTACCACCGTGCCGGCCATATCGTTGCCAAGAATCAGCGGCAGGCGATAAGGCAGGATCAGCTTGAACTCCCCGGTGCGTATCTTGGTGTCCAGCGCATTGACGCTGGCCGCGTGCACGCGGATGAGCACATCGTCATCGCGCAGCGGAGGCTGTGGGGCGTCGCCGATGCGGCCGGTCTCTTTTTTGCCATAACGGTCGACGAGGAAGGCTTTCATGGGCGGTGTGTCTCTGGTGGAGGGTTGCCGTCAGGCTGCGGGGCAGGGAACGTGGTGGGCGCATCAGTTATCGAGGAACGCTAGCGCGTCCCGAACGAACTCGTCGTGATACTGGAATATCCCGCCATGACCGGCGTCGTCGTAGAGGACCAGCGTTGCATCGGGAATGCGGTGGGCCAGATCGCCACTGTTGGGCGTGGGGACCATGATGTCGCTGTCCCCATTCGCGATGAGCACCGGGATACGGATGTCGCCCAGGTCCTGGGGCGATTGCCTGCCCCACGCGGTGATCGCCTTCAGTTGCCGCAGGAACGCGCCGGGTGAGGCTGGCCTGTCGCGATCATTCGTGCGTTCCTTCAACCGTTGCAGGAATGCGGTGGCCGCCTGTCGGCTGCGGGCGCTGGCGGTGAAGAACAGGTAGTACTTGGGATCGCGCCGCGTCAGCAGGCCCTTGAGGATCAAGGGCCAGGACACGCGGCCCACCCGGTCGATACCGCGGCCACCCGCTGGCCCGGTACCGGTCAGGATGAGCCGACGCACCAGGTCGGGCGCGTCCAGCACCACCTGCTGCGCAACGAAACCGCCGAGCGAGAAGCCGAGCAGATCGACGCTGCCCAAGCCCATCGTGCGAATCAGCGCGATGGTGTCCTGCGCCATTTCCGCGACGGTTACCGGTGCTTTGCCACCTGATCCTCCAATGCCACGGTAGTCGATGGCGATGACGCGATGCCTGCTGGCCAGGCCATCCACGATGTGCGGGTCGAAGTTGTCGAGCACCGCGCCCCAGTGGTTGAGCATGACCAGCGGGGAGCCGTGCTGCGGCCCCAGTTCGCGGTACGCGAAACGGGTGCCATCGACCTCCAGCGAGCGGGTCGGTGCATTCTCGAACGAACGTCTGGAGTCGGGGGGCGTGCTGGGAAGCGTCATGGTCGCGTACCTGTGGGGTCAGGGCTTCACTCGGTGGGGCGATAGCGTTCCGCCGCCTGCGCCTGCCGGATGTCCGAGAGCAGGCCCTGACGCGATGCGTCCAGCGTGTCCCAGCGTTCGGCCACATGCAGCGGTGGAATCGTGACGGTCTCGCGGCGATCAAAGCCGACCAGCGCCGCATCAACCAGCTCGCCGACATCCATCACCTCCGGCAACGTGTTGATGTCGATACCGGCCCGCTCCCAGATCTCGGTACGTGTCGCCGCGGGCAGCACGGCCTGCACATAGACGCCCTTGGGCGACAGCTCCAGGCTGAGCCCCTGCGACAGGAACAGCACGAAGGCTTTGGTCGCACCGTAGACGGACATGCCGAACTCCGGCGCCAGCCCAACCACCGAGCCGATGTTGATGATCGCGCCTTCGCCGGCGTTGGCCAGTCGCGGTGCAACCGCAGCGGCCAAGCGGGTCAGGGCGAGGGTGTTCAGCGTGATCAGTTGTTCGATGCTGTCGGCCGACTGCTCGGTGAAGCCACCGGATTGGGCGATGCCGGCGTTGTTGATCAGGATGCCGATGCGCGCATCCTCGCGGAGGCGGGCTTCAACGGTGGCCAGGTCGCTGCGCAGGGTGAGGTCGGCCGGAAGTACATCGATGGCAACGCCGGTGTCGTGGCGCAGGCGCACGGCCAGTGCGTCCAGCCGCGCCGTGTCGCGCGCGACCAGTACCAGATCGTGGCCGCGGCGAGCAAATCGTTCGGCGTAAACGGTGCCGATGCCGCTGGAGGCGCCGGTGATGAGGACAGCAGGAAGCAGGCTCATGGTGTGTCTCTTGACATGTAATGGGGGAACGGGGATGCAGCGCGGCGATGGCGACGGGGTTACTGCGCGAACGTGTCGGTCAGGGCGGGGTAGTCGGTGTAGCCTTCCGCGCCGCCGCCATACAACGTGGCCGGGTTAAGGGCGTTCAAGGGCGCGCCGGTTTCCAGGCGTTCGACCAGATCCGGATTGCTGATGAAGGCACGGCCAAAGGCGAACAGGTCGGCCTTGCCACCGGCGAGATGCGCGTTGGCCAGCTCCAGGTCATAGCCGTTGTTGGCCAGGTAGGTGCCGGTGAAACGGCGGCGCAGGCTGTCGAAGTCGAACGGGGCGACATCGCGCGGGCCGCCCGTCGCGCCTTCGACCACATGCAGGTAGACGACGCCCAGCGCGCTGAGCTGATCGACGATGTAGTCGTACTGCGGCTGCGGATCGCTGATGGTCGCGATGGCGTTGGCCGGCGAGACCGGCGAGAGGCGCACGCCGGTGCGATCGGCGCCGATCTCAGCGGCTACGGCCGCAGTGACCTCCAGCAGCAGGCGTGCACGGTTTTCGATCGAGCCGCCGTAGGCATCGGTGCGCTGGTTGGCGCCGTCCTTGATGAACTGCTCGAGCAGGTAGCCGTTGGCACCGTGGATTTCGACACCATCGAACCCGGCGGCGATCGCATTGGCGGCGGCCTGACGGAAGTCGTTGACGATGGCCGGCAGTTCGTCGATCTCCAGTGCACGCGGCTCGGACACATCGACAAAGCCGTTGTGGACGAAGGTCTTGGTGTGCGCCCGGATGGCCGAGGCGGACACGGGCGCGGCGTTGCCGGGCTGCAGATCCACGTGGGAGATCCGGCCCACGTGCCACAGCTGCACGAAGATGCGCCCGCCGCGCGCGTGCACGGCATCGGTGACCTTGCGCCAGCCATCGATCTGATCCTGCGTGTAAAGCCCCGGCGTGTCCTGGTAACCCTGGGCCTGCGCCGAGATCTGGGTGGCCTCGGTGATGATCAGGCCGGCCGAAGCGCGCTGGGCGTAGTAGGTGGCGGCGAACGGACCGGGCACAAGACCGGCCCCGGCGCGGTTGCGCGTCAACGGTGCCATCACGATGCGGTTGGCCAGGGTCAGCGGGCCAAGGGGGTAGGGCTGGAAGAGCGTCGAGGTCGTCATGGTGGGTGCGGGGTCGTGAGCGGTGAGGGGTGGCGCGGGCGGGCCGGCAGTGGGGTCGCCTGGAAGTGACGCAATGATGATGACCGTAATCTTAGATGTCAATGGTTTGATGATGGTGATCATCTATACGTGATAAAGTGCGCGTCTATCGAGGCAGAACGTCAAGAGACCACCCGTCATGAAGGTCACCAAGGCACAGGCGCAGGCCAACCGGGCGCACATCGTCGACACCGCTTCCACGCTTTTCAGGGAGCGGGGCTACGACGGTGTGGGCGTGGCAGACCTCATGGCGGCCGCCGGCTTTACCCATGGCGGCTTCTACAAGCACTTCGGCTCCAAGGCCGACCTGATGGCGGAGGCAGCAAGTTGCGGCCTGGCGAAATCGGCCGATGCCGCCGCCGACATGGACCTGGCGAGCTTCATGCGCTACTACCTGTCCCGGCAGCATCGTGACGCGCCAGGCCAGGGCTGCACCATGTCGGCGCTGTGCACCGACGCGGCGCGTCAGCCGGATCCGGTCAAGGCGGCCTTCGCTGCAGGTATCGAGGCGCAGCTGGCCGTCTCTCCCTACGCGGAAGGGCAGGCCGACGGCCCCACGTCGGAACAGGCGCGTGCTCGGCGCATCGCGTTGATGGCCCAGGCGGTCGGCGCGATGGTGTTGTCCAGGTCCTGCCCGGACGACTCGCCGCTGGCGGACGAGATTCTGGATGTGTGCCGGGAAGACGTGCTGGCGCGGTTGGGTGGTGTGCCCAACGGCTGACGCGTGCTGGCCCAGATCCGCAACGCGCAGTACGTGGCGCGCAACGCGTGTCCTGCCACTCGCCCGGTCGCCTCATGTCGTCGTGCGCGCGCCTCGTGCGCTAGCGATGGAAAAGCGTGCACGTCGCCTCTAGCTGGCTCACCGCTTGGTTCGCCTGACCGGGCCTGAAAATCGGATGCTGCGTCTTGTACCACGCCGGTGGCAGCCCGTCATCACGCTCCCTCTACGTCTCCCAGCTTCAACTGAATGCCGGTCATGGCGCTGGTGAAAAGGCCGCTATAGTCCGAACACCCCAGACAAAGGAGGCACTGCAATGTTTCTGACCACAAAACAAATGACGACGGCGCGTACGCTGGCTGTGGCAATCATCGCTACCGTAGGCCTCAGTTCCTGCGCCACGTACAAGGACGAGTTCGCAACGATCAACTCACGCCTTGATCAACTCGACACGAAGGTGCAGGGCGCGGCCCAGAGCGCCGAATCGGCCAATCAATCCGCGCAGCAGGCCAACCAGCGTCTGGATCAGATCGAAGGCCGTGTGCAGCAGCTCGAACAGGCGCCCCGCCGCAAGCCACGCGGTTGATCGCTCGTGCTCCGTGTGTGAGCAACGTTTGAATCGACAACGGGTGGCCTACGCAGGCCACCCGTTGTCGATGATCGTGCAATCGTCATTGCAAGGAAGTGTCCCATCCGTACGCACTCTTACCCCGTAGTCCTGGCCCTTCGCGGCGCACTGACCATGGCGCTGGCGCTGGCAAGCATCGGCGTGGCAAACGCCGAGGATGCGGCTGCGCAGCCGACAGCCGCTGTCGATGAACTCCCGCCAGGCCAGGAAGTATCCAACACCGTGATCGAACTCGCGGGCTGGGTGGTTGCCACCAAGGACAGCCAGGGCTATCCGTTCGCCATCATGGACAAGGCCGCTGCCCAGGTGCTGGTCTTCGATGGCGAGGGCCGGCTTCGCGGCGCGGCGTCCGGGCTGTTCGGCTCGGCCACCGGTGACCATACGGCCCCCGGTATTGCCGGTCTTGCGCTTCGCGAGATTCCGGGTCGGGACCGTACGACGCCTGCAGGTCGCTTCGTGGGCGGGTACGGCCCGTCGATCGATGCCGGTCGCGTGCTGTGGGTGGATTACGAGTCCGCCGTCTCCATCCATCCGACGGCGATGGGCGTCCCGGCCGAAAGGCGCGTGGAACGTCTGGCATCTCCCTCGCCGGACGACAACCGCGTTACCCATGGCTGCATCAATGTGTCGCCAGGGTTCTACGAGAAGGTCATCCAGGCGACGTTCGAGCGGGGCGGGGTGTTCTACGTCCTGCCGGACAAAGCGTCGATAGCGGAGACCTTCCCGGAGTTCGCGAAGCGCCGTGCGGCGACGCAGGGCGACGAGGGAACCCGGGCTGGCCCTGCCGGCAAGTGAGGAGCGCATCGCATCACGGTGCATGCCGTTCGAAGTGTGCTTCAAGCACGTTGATGTCTGCCTCAACAACGACAGCAGCCACGTAGCCATCCGGCCGGATCAGCAGCCACTCACCCGGCTCCAGACCGTAGGCCTCGGCGAAGTGTCCGGCCGCATCACGCAGATCGCCGCCCTGGCCGATGACATGCATGCGCAGACCCTTCCGCGCAGGTGCGGCGGCGCGGCGGGTTTCGTAACCCAGCAACGTCCAATGGGTCCCGCGAAAAACCTCGAACAGGCGTACTGGCTGACCCCCCGCACCCTGCAAAAGGGCGTCAGGGGCGCGGCAACCCGGCGTGATACGCCCACTTCGGAGCTCGGCAGGTAGCGAGAGCGAGGCGTCGGCGTACCCGAGGTCGAGCTGCTGGACCTCGCGCCCACGTCGATTGTCGCCGCGTTGTGCGTGGTCAAGCAGCGTGGTTGCAAGCCCAAGCATGGAGGCCGCAATGGGGCGTCGCTCTTGTTCGTACGTACCGAGAAGCGCGTCCGGTGCACCCTGCAGCACTGCAGCCAGTTTCCATCCAAGGTTGTACGCATCCTGCACGCTGGTGTTCAGGCCCTGGCCGCCGGTGGGTGGATGCGTATGGGCAGCATCGCCTGCCAGGAAGACGCGGCCGTCGCGGTAACGCTCTGCCAGCCGGGCGCTCATCTGGTAGGCCGAGGCCCATTGCACGTCGAGAACGGTGAGATCATGGCGACCGGTCCGCGCACGCACCATGGCACCGAGGCCGTCGGCCGAGAGGTCCACCTCACCCTCCAGCGGGACCGGCGCCTGCAGTTGGAACAGGCGTGTTCCCATGAGTGGACACAGAGAGATCCGTTGCGCCATGTCGTCCTGGTTGAACGTATGCCAGGCGTCGCGTGGCAGCCCTTGCAGCACGATGTCGGCCACCACCGCGCGCACGCCCAGCGTTTTGCCGGGGAAGACGATACCCAGCGCCTGGCGCACGAAGCTGCGCCCGCCGTCGGTGCCGATCAGATAGCGCGTGCGCACGGTCTGCTCGCCCGTTGGCGTGGCAAGACGGACGCTCACCCCGGTGCCGTCCTGCTCGACGCCGATCACTCCGTGTCCGAAGTCGACCCGGTGCCCCAGCTCCGCCAAGCGGTCGCGCATCACGGACTCGGTCAGGAACTGCGGCACCATCAGCGGCTGTCGATACGGTTCGGCCGGGGAAGCCGGCGCCGCTTCGATGACGACGGCGTCCGTGTGGGTGCCATCAGCATGATGCGAGCGCGAGACCGGGTAGCGGCCGCCCGCCGCGAACAGCTGATCGACGATGCCCATGTCTTCGAAGACTTCCTGGCTACGCGGCTGGATACCTTTGCCCCGCGACCCGTGGAACGGCTGTTCCCGCTGCTCCACCAGGCGGAATGCCACGCCACGGCGGGCCAATTCGATGGCCAGGGTGAGGCCGGCTGCGCCGGCGCCACAGATCACTACGTCAGGGATGTTGCCCATTGCATCGCTCCAGGTATGTGTAATATGCACTTACTTGGAGGGGATGCTATGCCGGTGAAAAAGAAGGTGCAAGATACACATAATTCGGCCGAGTTGAGGTCGCTTCACCTCTCGATGGTCAGCCTCGCCAGTGTGATGAACCGCCCGCGCAACGATGAACGGCTGATCCAGGAGGCAGGCGTGACGCTGGACCAGGCGTTGTTCCGGCTGCTGGTGGTGATCGAACGGGTAGGGCCGATCGGGGTGGTTGAGCTGGCCGATCGCCTGGGCCGGGATTACACGACCATCAGCCGTCAGGTGGCCAAGCTGGCTGCGATGGAGCTGGTCACGCGTCGCGGTAACCCTCAGGACCGCCGCATCCGTGAGGCGACCATTGCGCCGAAGGGCAAGGACATGACGGACCGGTTGGATGCCGCACGTGAGCGGATCGGCCGGGAGATCTTCGCCTCCTGGCCTGCGCAGGATGTATCGGAGCTGGTGCGTTTGATGGCAAAGTTCGCCAGCGCGCTGGAAGCGCGGGAGCGCGAGCCGTAACGACGCACCGCGGACGTTTCAGCCCACCTGTTCGTCGCTTGGCCCAGTCACAACCTCAAGGCATTACACGTGAAAGGATTCCCGTTGCTTCCGCTGCTGCTTGCAGTGTCGTTACCCGCCAGTGCCATCGTCATTCGCCACGATGTGGAGGATGCCGCGTACCGCGTTCGCGCCACCGAGTTTCCCGCCCTCGTGGACATGCCCGGCGAGGGCCACGGCGCGTTGATCGCACCACAGTGGGTGCTGACTGCCGCGCACACGCTGCCGATGCAGGCCGATCTCAAGCAGGTGATGATCAACGGTACTGCGCGGGAGGTTGAGCGCGTCATCACCCATCCCGGCTACAGGACGCTGCCCCAGACGTTGATCGATCAGGCCATGGCCAGCGGCGAGGCGATGCTGATCGTGGTGTTTCTCGCCTCGGGCGATGATGTTGCGCTGATCCGGTTGAAGGCGCCGGTCACCGACGTGGCGCCGGTGGCCCTTTACGGCGACAGCGACGAGGCCGGTCAGATCGCGAAGATTTTAGGAAAGGGTGCAACGGGTATCGGCGCCACCGGGCATTCTCCCAACGGCCCCAATCGCACCGAGCTCCGGCGTGCGTTCAACCGGATCACCAGTGCCTACGACCGCTGGCTCTGCTACGTGTTCGACGAACCGCCGGAAGCGTTGCCCCTCGAGGGCGTGCTGGGCAACGGCGACAGCGGTGGTCCGGTGCTCATCGAGCGCGATGGCCAATGGCTGCTGGCCGGGCAGGGCGCCTGGAAGGTCGTGCAGGGTAATGTGCTGACGGCTCGACCCGGGCGCTATGGTCAGGTGACCTGCAATGTGCGGATGAGCCACTACGCGGATTGGATTGAGCGCGTGATGACCGAGCAGCCGTAGACAGTGCTGGAGGGCAGGATCTGGCGGACTGGCGTCGCCGCCAGCACGACGTCAGCTCCGATGCCTGGGCTATGATCCAGACGCCAGTAGCAAGGGAGCATCACTCACATGGATGTCGTGGAACCGCTGGATGTGCTTCGCACTTCCGTACGCCGCCTCACTTGGTTGACTGTCGCGCTTGCAGTGCTTGTCGTGGGCCTGACGGTGGCGGTCATCGCACTGTCGATGGCGCCGCGAGGTGCTCTCACCGTTGATGAAGTCCGCGCCCGTCGCATCGTTGTGCTGGATGACCAAGGCGTCATGCGCGTTGAGATGGGCCAGGATTCACATGATGCCGGCCGACGATCGCGCACAGCCGGCGTCTGGCTGTACGACGCCAAAGGCGACGAACGCGGTGGGATGGCAACCCACGAAGATGGCCTGGTAGGTCTTGCCTTCGATGCTCCGGTGGGGAAGGGCGAGGATCACCTGCGTGATCGCCTGAGCCTGCGCGTGGATGCCGATGGTGCGGCCCAGGTGCTGCTCACGGACAACCTGACCCGTGGCATCGTGGGCCTGCTGTCCGACGGTGCAGGCAACGGCGGGGTGGAGACGTATCGCTGGGACATGGGGGCAAAGCTCATCCATCGCCGTTACATCACGTTCGATCTGGACGAGCGGCAGGAACGCCCGTTGGGCGAGCCGCAGATGCAGTAGTCCGGCCTCAAGGGCTGTCGTCTGGAGGGCAGCCTGTGCGCGTCGGCGTACGCCGGTGAAGTGCGAAAGCGGTAGCCAGCATGCAGATGCCGGCGATGCCCATCACCCAGGCGAAGCCACCGGCCATCGCGCTGCGGTAAATCACTGCTGGCAAGGACCCCGTAACGGCAGCCGGGTGCTGGATCATGCTGTGCGCGTGCTGTGCGAGCACGAACTGCCCGGTTGCCGTCGCAGTGGTACGGAACTGCTGTACGGCCCACAGGCTCATCAGGCTGCCAAGCAATGCGATGCCCAGGCTCATCCCGGCTTGGCGCAGGGCATTCATGGTGGCTGAGGCGATACCTGCGCGTTCCGGTGGGGTGCGCGCCATGACCGCCATGCCCGTAGCTGGCACCGCCAGACCCATGCCTGCTCCCAGCGCCATGAGGCACATAGTGGCAAAGCCTCCGGCGGTGTCCGTAGTGAAACGGGCCATCGCACACAGCGCCAGCCCTGCCAATGCATAGCCCCACGCCAGCGCCGCATGCAGCCCGAGGCGCACGGCAATGCGGCCAAACATCAACGACACCACGCCCATCACCAGGAATTGAGGGGCCAGCTGCCATCCGGCCTGTGCCGCGGTCTTTCCCTGTACCTGCTGGAAGAACAATGAAAGGAAGAACAGGCTGGCATAGGCAGTGAAGCCGAGCACGAACGAGGCGAGATTGAGCAGGGCGAAGCGACGGTCGGCGAAAAGATCCAGCGGCAGCAGCGGGCGCGTGACACGACGCTGTACCAGCGAGAACGCCAACAATGCCACCAGCGCCGTGATCAACGAGAACCAGGTAGCGGGTGCGGACCACCCGCGCCCGCCGATACCGATCAGCCCGTAGGAGAGGGCTGCCAAGGCCAGCGTGCTGAGGATCTGCCCAGCGGGATCCATGGCCGCGTGCTGAGGATGACGTCGCTCGGGAATGCTCCAGGCGCCCAGCGCCAGTGCCACCGCCCCCAACGGAAGGTTGATCAGGAAGATGCTCTGCCATCCGGTCCACTGTACGAGCAGGCCGCCCAGCAACGGCCCAAGCACCAGCGCCAGCGCGCTGAAGGCGGACCATCCTCCGATGGCGCGCGCCCGTTGGCCGGGGTCCGGAAACGCATGGGTGAGGAGGGGCATCGCACTGGGGATCAGCAGCGCTCCCGCCACGCCCTGGATCGTGCGGCCGATCACCAGGACCGGCAGATCGGTGGCGCACGCGCAGACCAGTGATCCGGCAATGAACGTTGCCACGCTCGCCAGCCACATCCGGCGATGGCCATGGCGGTCACTGAGAGGACCGGCCGAGAGCATGAAAGCGGACAGCGCGATGGCATAGGCATTGATGACCCACTGCAGCCCGGCGAGGTCGGTCTGCAACGCCCGTTGCAGCGTCGGCAGCGCGACGTTGACGATGCTGATGTCCAGCGAGGCAAGGAAGGTACCGAGGTATGCGGCCAGCACCAACGCTGGCTTTTTGAAGTGCTGCATGGGACGGAGCCTGTAGAGCGACCGCGCTTATCCTAAATAATGACTGACCGTCGGTCAATGACCGACGGTCAGTCATCTGTCTCGGCGGATTACACTACCGACACCCATCGCTCCCCTTTCAATACCCACGATGCAGACCCCAGCCCCGGCCAGGCCACGCACCAAACCCGCCTCCATCCGTCTCGAAGAACTGATGGATGCGGCCGAGACGCTGTTCCTGTCGCGCGGGGTGGAACAGACGACGATCAGCGAGATCGTCGCTGCCGCCGATGTGGCCAAGGGCACGTTCTATACCTACTTCGCTTCAAAAACGGATGTACTGAGAGCCCTGGCGGAGCGCTACACGCAGCGCTTCGTGGACGCACTGGAGCAGGCGATGCAAGAGCATCCGGCGGATGATGGAGAGGCTCGCCTGCGCGCCTGGATCGAAGCGAGCATCGCCCTCTATGCCCGGACCCATGCCGTGCACGACGTGGTGTACGCCAACCATCATCATCTTGATCGAGCCAACCGCGAGCGGAATGCGCTCCTTCAGCAGTTGCAGGGCATCCTGGAAGTGGGGGTGGCATCCGGGCTATGGCAGCTGCCCAGTCCCAGGGTGACGGCCTCGTTGATCTATGCCGGTGTGCATGGCGCAACCGATGACTTGATCGCGACACCGGAGCAGGATGCGGCGGCATTCAGTGCGGCTGTGGTGGAGGATTGTCTGGCGATGGTCGGCGCTCGAAGACCATCCGTGCGCCCGAAGAAGCGCGGCTGAGCCGGTGGACAACTTCACCGTGGCAATGCCATCGCCAATGTCGCGCTGTATGCGGAGATCACCGCCGAAGCGCATCGCGATCCGGTGATTGCCCAGGTGCTGCGCCGGCACGACAGGCAGACCCGTGCGGCGATCACCGCGTGGTTGCGGCAGCACGACATCGCGCGCGGCCGCACGCCCGAAGACGCCGACACACGTAGCGGGCGCTGCTGGCAGCCACGATTGCAACCGTGCTGGGGAAGCAAGCGCAGTCACGTGGATTTCACGGATCGGCGCGGTTAATCCGCCTGTGGCGGCCTCCCCGCTGTCCCGTGTGGAGCGGATCCAATGCGCATGCTTCCTTCGCTTCTCCTTGTCTGCGCGCTGGCCCCGGTGGGGGCGACATACGCCCAGGCACCCAAGGCAGCTGTCGGGGCCGTGGCGTCACCGCATACCTCCGATGGCATGGCCTGCGACAGCCCGAACCAGTCGCAGGCCGGGCTCAACCAATGTGCCAGCAACAGCGCGCAGCGCGCCGATGCCGAGCTCAATCGGATCTATGCCAAGGTGCTGGCGCTCAATGCCCAGGACACGGTGTTCCTGGAACGGTTCAAGGCAGCCCAGCGCGCCTGGCTGGTGTTCCGCGATGCCCAGATCGCGGCGCGGTATCCGTCTCCAGACGACTATGGGAGCGTGCTGCCGATGTGCCAGAGCGGTGAATACGAGCAGCTGACCCTGGATCGGATCAAGCAGCTCAAGGCCTGGGTTGGCGGGGTCGAGGAGGGTGACGTGTGCGCCGGGTCCTATCCCATGAGCGGGCGCTAGCCGGGGCCGTTTAACGCGTCGGTACGGCCAGGTGCGCACACTGGTCCTGTCTGCACTGTCCCTCATGCACAGGAACCGGAGATCCCATGTCCTTCAACGCCCTCCTTGCGACCAAGACCGGCGATACCATCGCGGCCGGTGTCGTCCCGCTGACCGAGCAGGATCTGATGCCCGGCGACGTCACCGTTGCCGTGGAGTACTCCACGGTGAATTACAAGGACGCCCTTGCGCTGAGCGGGCGCTCGCCGGTGATCCGCACGTTTCCGCTGATTCCCGGTATCGATCTGGCCGGTGTGGTTGAAACGTCGACCCACCCCGGGTTTGCCCCGGGCGATCGCGTGCTGGTCAACGGCTGGGGTTTGAGCCAGACCCACCACGGAGGCTATGCGCAGAAGGCGCGCGTGCCCGGCGAGTGGCTGGTGAAGATTCCCGCGGCATTTTCCAGCCGCGATGCGATGGCGGTCGGTACCGCCGGCTACACCGCGATGCTCTCGGTACTGGCACTCGAGCACGGCGGGGTGAGTCCCGATCACGGCGATATCCTGGTCACCGGGGCCAACGGCGGCGCCGGCTCCATCGCGATCGCACTGCTGTCCACGCTGGGCTATCGGGTGGTTGCATCGACGGGTCGGCTGGAGGAGTCCGCGTATCTCAAGGCGCTGGGTGCGGCCGAGATCATCGATCGGGCGACCTTGTCCGCGCCAGGTGCACCGATCGCCAAGGAACGCTGGGCCGGTGCGATCGACGCGGTGGGCAGCCACACGTTGGCCAATGTGCTGGCGCAGACGCGCTATCGTGGCGTGGTGGCGGCCTTCGGATTGGCCCAAGGTGCGGATCTGCCGGGTTCGGTGCTGCCTTTCATCCTGCGCAACGTGACGCTCGCCGGCATCGACTCGGTCAACGCGCCTTACGCCGCGCGCGAGCAGGCCTGGACGCGCCTGGCTACCGATCTGGACCTGGGCAAGCTGGCGCGCACCACGCAGATGATCGGGCTGGCCGAGGTGCCGGCGCTGGCCGACCAGGTGCTGCAGGGGCGTGTACAGGGCCGCACTGTGGTCGACGTCAACGCGTGATCCTGTCGCGGCACTAAGCCGGGTGGGGGCCCGGCAGCTGCTTGACCAGCTGTTCGGCCATGGCCTTGTAGATCGGCACGCGGCACACCAGGCCGGAGACGCCGCGCGCGATCAGCACGGTGGCCAGAATGGGCAGCAGCATATCGCTGCTGTCGGTCAGCTCCAGCGAGATGACCGCCGAGGTCAACGGTGCCTGGGTGACGCCGGTCAGGTAGGCACACATCCCCAGCAGCACGAAGATGCGTTCATCGACCGAAGGCATGAGGGCGGCGAGGTTGTGGCCGAGCCCGGCGCCGACGGCCAGGGCGGGCGAGAACAGGCCGCCGGGAATACCGGCGACGTAGGAGACCAGATTGGCCACAAGCTTCATCAGGCCGAACTCGTGACCCACCGAGGGCGCTCCCTGCACCAGTCCCTTGGCCTGCTCGTAGCCGGCGCCGAAGGCCCCTGCGCCAAAGGCGGCGCCCAGCAGCACCAGGGCGAGCCCGCACAGCGCCGCCAGCAGGACCGGATGGCGCTGGCGCAGCGTGCCCAGCCAGCGTGGTCTGCCTTCCATGGTCAGCAGCACGGCTTTGGCGAACAGGCCGCCAAGCAGTCCCGCGACGGTGCCGCACAGCACGATCGCCAGCCAGGCCTGCCCCAGCGGCAACGTGGCAGTCACCTTGCCGAAGTACGTGTAGTTGCCGAGCAGGCCCAGCGACACCACGCCACCCACGATGACCGCGGTGAGCAGCGTGCCGGAGAAGCGGTGCTCGAAGCGGCCGCTGAGTTCTTCGATGGCAAACACGATGCCCGCCAGCGGGGTATTGAAGGCCGCCGCGATGCCGGCTGCGCCACCGGCGAGCAGAAAGTGGGACAGCTCTTTCGGATCGCGGAACCCGAACCATCGCCCGAACATGTACATCACGCTGGCACCGACGTGCACGGTAGGGCCCTCCCGGCCGACCGAGGCGCCCCCGAGCAACGACAGCGTGGTCAAGGCGAGTTTGCCGGCCGATACGCCCAGCGAGAGATTGTCACGCCGGAACGTGGGCGTCGGGATCTCCAGGGCCGCGATCACCTGCGGAATGCCGCTGCCGCGGGTGGGCTTGAGCGCACCACTGGTCAGCCACGCCAACAACGCGAACACCGTTGGGGTGAGCAGCAGCGCCCACCAGATCGACTGGGCGATGATCGACTGGAAGACCCGGAAGGCCGCATCGCTGGCCTTGGCAAACACGATCGCGACCAGGGCGACAGCCACGGCACCGCCCCACAGGGCCGCACGGCGCTTCCACGCATCCCTGGACAGGAGAGGGCGTTGAGGGTCTGGCGAGGTCATGGGGCGAATTATCCCACGGTGATTCGCCGGTCCTCTTCACCGAATCTGTCGGTTTGCGCTTTCAAGCGCGGGTGCCCGCGCGGTGCCCGGGCAGGCACGCTGCGGGTTTACGTGCCGCGAGTGTCCGCGCGATCGTGTGGATCCGGGCGAATTTCAGCGGTGTCTGGCGTACCGATGAGGTGGCGCGCGTTGCGTGCATGAGTCGCTCGAGCTTCCATGCCCATTTCAAGGCGGTCACGGCGATGAGCCCGCTGGACTTCCGCCCGGTGGTTGCGCGATGACATCGGGAGGAGCTGCGGGACACCGTGGTGTGGCCGCACTCCCATGATGCCCGCGATGTAAGCGGAGGTGCCGCCGGTCAGACCGGGGCGAAACCGCGGGTGGTCTTCTTTTCGTTCTTTTCCGCCTTCTTTTCCTTGGCGGTCTTGGCAGGTTTCTTCTTCTGCTCTTTCTGTTTGTTCAGGCCTTTGGCCATGGCGACGCTCTCCAGGTGGGTTGCAACGGAGGCGAGCATGGCACATCCGGTGTCGGCCGGCGCATCGGCGTGCGATGGGTGCGCTGAAGTGAATCCGGGGTGCGCCCGTTCATGGCGCAGGGATATCCCGATAAACCGCCTCGCTGCTCAGCACCTTCAGTCCATCCGGACCACTGTGCAGCCGCCGCTGCTCACCGACCGCCTGCTGCGATTGCAGGCGATAGCCGCTCATGTCGGGGTCGGCCAGTAAACACTGTCCGGCGTCGAACGCGCGCCGAAGATGGCCTGGCCCACGCGCACCACGGTCGCGCCTTCTTCGATGGCGATCTCGACATCACCTGACATGCCCATGGAGAGCT